>JADFXA010000049.1 GCA_015233755.1 Desulfamplus sp.
AAAGGCAACATGGTATATGCTTGCCAGAATTGCCGGATGGAATGGAATAGAACAATAGTCGTTAATATTTCCTGAATGCTAATGTTTTGCAAAATAGGAGAATAATATGATGAACAAATATAAGAAAAGCCAGGTTCGGGGATTTTTGGTGATATTGTTCTTCCAGCTATGGATGGTTGGAGGAATATGGAGCATGGTGATGGAGGCTGAAGCCGCAGAATTGGACACTATTCCTGCGGCTTACTGGGAATTTGATGAAGAAAACGGTAATATGGCATTTGATACTTCTGGTCTTGGCAATACAGCCTCACTCGTGAATGAGCCTGTTTGGGACTTAGGAAAAGTTGGAGGCAGCCTGCGGTTCGATGGTTTAAACGATTACGTAGACGCAGGAAACAATGTCTTTGGTCTAACCGATGAAGTAACAGTATCCATGTGGATAAAACCTGCATTAGTTACGAGCAGCGTGAGCCAAGTTCTGATACAGCGAGGTCGTTATGTCTATCCGTTCATGATACGAATCGACTCCAAGAAAGTTCGTGCCTGCATCCGAACGTCTAACGGCACCAATTACCTGACAGGGCAATCCGTGCTGGTGCCAGATCAGTGGTATCATGTTGTCTTGACATTCGCTGATGGCGAGATGATCCTTTACATAGACGGTAAAGAGGAGAGCAGGGCAAGTGTAGATGGTCAGATGATAATCACGGCGAACCAGAAAACGACCCTCGGCGCCAATCCTTTAGGGCAAGCCCCGTTTGCCGGAAATCTCGATGATGTGCGGATTTATGACCGTGCCCTGACTCCAGAAGAGATAACAATCCTTACGCAGACTATTCAAGATAATCCGTCCCCGCAAAATCTGTCCGATCGTGATTTTGTCCTGGCGATGATCAAGGGAAATACTTATTATTTAGATGCAGAGTATGGCGATGATGCGACAGGGCAGGGGACAAGTGCTTTGCCATGGAAAACTCTTGCCAAAGCACAATCAGTTGTAAGAAGCGGCGATGGCGTATTTCTTCGCAACGGTAATTATGGCTCCTATGTGGAGAACACGACGGGCAGAACGGACTGGGTTGTTTACATCAACGATGAGGGGCATACTCCGCTCATCAGCAACATTAGTTCTCGCTTCAACAGCAGCCGCAGTGTTTACCTTGCCTTTTATGGGATAAAGATTGCACCGTCATGGGTTGATCCTGCTGGGAATACGGAATGGCAGGCTGCCCATTTGGGGAGTACAGATCCACAATATGAACAATCAGCACTTAATACGTATATGAAGAGTGCCAGCCCCGTCAATGCTCTCTATTCGGATCACCTTATGTTCATTAACTGCGAGATGGAAGGTACTAACAAGCATCTTACGACCTATGGCATCAACCTGAACTACTGCAGCGATGTATTGATAAAGGGGTGCCATATCCACCGTGTTGTCAGGGGTATCACCTATCAGAACGGCTCTCGTATCAAGGTGCTATACAACCATATCCACAACATAACATCGACTTTCATTGGTTCAGGTGCATACAGCAGCGATCTCCTTATCGAGGGGAATAACTGTTATGACAGCAACTGGTCCAAAACAGAAGACTGGTGTCCGCGGGCGTTGAATCAGAACTACCATGCTAGCTTCGTATCTATCCGCAGTTCCGATGTTACCATCCGCAACAACATCTTTCACGACGGTGGTACCTCATCGACATTTATGCTCTATGATGATCCTAATTGCCCTGATGCTTATCACAACATTCTCATTGAGAACAACCTGGTGTATGATCCCCAGAATCAGACTGGCCTCCGGTTATACCGCGTGGGAAGCAATATCGTGGTGCGTAACAATATCTTGGTTGGAAGGCAGCGTTATGATGCTCAACCAGGACCACTTCAGTACGGCACGGCATTCTCGCTCTCCGGTGTAGCTTCAGGGTATGATGGCTCTGGTCTGTCTGTTTACAACAACATCTTTGTGGGGATGGCAAGTTTCGGTGAATGGTTCGGCAATGTTCGGCAGGGGGGAAACATCTTTTGGTCTGCCCTAACGACTCCGGGGGGCGTATGGTCATTCCTCGCCCAGACCGATTTTATGAACGGTTCCAAAGTGCTCACCTCCAGAAATGGGGTAGCTCCAGATTATTTCACGAATGGCTTTTTTAACGGCGAATTGGACTTCTCATGGAGATCCGAAGGTACAGAACTCGTAATTCCCCACGGACATGGAAAGATAATTGATTTTACATATGCCGAAGGATCAGAGGCTATCAACTTCGGAGATGCAACTAACCAGCCGACAGACAGCCTCGGTACGCTCAATGCATTAGGTTTTATAATAAAAAATGGACATCTTCGCAGCGACAGCAATCACAGTGCTGGATGTTATGAGCCTTGAAGCTATGTACGCTTGCAGCATAGATTTGACATTTTTTTAGTTGCCAAATCTATGCTAATATTTACCTTACTCAATAGCTATCTACTACTTTAGATAGCATATTTTTCTGAATAACCTCTTGGAGTAAACATAAAATCAAGATATTGAATAGAGCTTTCATTGCCAACAAACAAAATTGTCTGCATTCCTACATCTGCTATATCCATATCTTTCAATGTAGTTATTGTGATTGTTTGCTCTTCTCTCATGGCAGATGTAACCACTCCAACTGGAGTATCTCCGTTTCTGTGAG
Organism: Desulfamplus sp.; assembly: GCA_015233755.1. Classification (GTDB taxonomy): domain Bacteria; phylum Desulfobacterota; class Desulfobacteria; order Desulfobacterales; family Desulfobacteraceae; genus Desulfamplus. The sequence goes on from JADFXA010000049.1 coordinate 2,685, forward strand.
CAATAATTAACTCTTTTGCCCTTTTAAGCTGCCAATCTCTTTTTTTACTTTTTGGATTATAAATAACAATTACAAAATCAGCCGCAGCCGCAGCAGAAATCCGTTTTTCTATCTTATCCCAAGAAGTTAAAAGATCGCTTAAACTTATGACAGCAAAATCATGGGTTAGAGGTGCTCCAAGAAGAGATGCTCCAGCAGCAAGAGCTGGAATACCCGGTACAACTTCAAGCTCAAGGCAATTTTCTCTTTCAGATGCTAAATCTTGTTTAATAGAGTTATTTAATTCAGAACTATTTTCTGCTCCATGCCTAATTAACCTAATACCCCTTTTTTGGCAGATTTCAAAAACTAAACCAGCCATTGCATAAATTCCAGCATCTCCACCAGAAACGATAGAGCAGCTATTACCTTTTAATGCCTCATCAATAGCAAGTTCAACTCTATCAACCTCTTTTGTCATTCCAGTTGAGATTATCTTTTTATCTTTTATAACATCTTTAATAAGATCGATGTAGGTTGTGTAGCCCGCGACACAATCCGATGCTTGTAAAAGCTCAATAGCTCTTCTTGAGATGTGGTTTAAATCTCCAGGACCTGTGCCTATTACAAAAAGTTTTCTATCTTTCATAACACTATTCTTGCCACTGCAAGGGTTGCATTCCCTTTTTTTATCTTTGGTACAATCAATTTCCCCTTCTGTGCTGCAAGAATCGCTGCTGCTTCGCATACGCTTTTTACTCCAATATGTTTTTCCACCATCTTTGATGGATTTTGAATGGTTTTTACTGAATTTAATTCTGTTTTATCATAAAATTTTATTGGTTTACCCAACTCATAGCTAAGTTCTAAAAGACCTTTCTCATCTTGTTTTATTGATGTTGTAGCAAGTGCTGCAACGCTGTTAATAGATAAATTATGCTCATTAAAAGAAGTTATTAGCAGCTCTAACAACTCGGACTTTGTTGTTCCTCTGTTGCATCCCATACCAACAAAAAGTGATAGAGGACGTAAAACAAGAGTATGTTTTACAGATTCACAGTTAAAGTTGCAATTTGTTCCATGTGAAACGACATCAACTACGTCAGAACATAAAACCTCTACGTTAGGTTGAACTTCTTGAGATGCCATTCCAAATAAAATTTCTTGAGATGTTGTTTTAAATAAAACTTCTTGAGATTGCATTTCAGATAAAACGTTTTGAGATTGGGTATTAAATAGGAGTTCTTGAGATTGGGTTTCATACAAAAACTCATTGGGAATATGTGGTTTCAAACGGTTAAAAGGATCGAACAAGACAATCTTTTCTCTATGAAGAAATGCCATGTTGACCTTTTTTATCATATCAGGATTTTCAATAAATAGGTTTTGCTTCTTTGCTACCATATCAATTGATGGTAGGTTATTAACATCTGTAGCTGTAGTAATAACAGGAGCTGCACCAGTTAGTTGTCCAACCTTAATGGCCAACTCGTTTGCACCACCAAGATGTCCAGATATAAGGCTGATAGCATGAAAGCCTTTATCATCGATAACAACAACTGCTGGATCAGTAACCTTTGACTTAATGAGCGGTGCTACCATTCTTACGGCTATACCTGTTGAAAAAATACAAATATGGGCATCATAGCTTGTGAAATGTTGTTGAAACATTACTGCAAGTTTATCAAATAATATAACATTGGTATTCTCTTGAGCTTGTGATAATCTATCAATATTATTAGAGATAAAAAAAATACTATTTGGTAGAGCTTTTAAAAGTTTAAAACCAATTTCTAAGCCTCCTGATGTAATTGCCCATATAGCTACTTTTCTCACAAGTTAGATTACACCTCACTTCTCATTTGTTTAACTATTTTATTAAAATCTGATGTATCTCCAACCATTATACAACCCACGATTTTACCATTTTTATCTTTAACTATTTTTTTGTAAATAGATTCAGTAGAAATGAGCTCTAACTCCATCTTCCCATCAACATCTATCTCACCTGCTGAGGCAACTGATATTCCAGCAACTTTTAATATATTTGATGGAGGAACATTTTTATAGGCAGCCTCTTTGCCAGCCATGTTACTTCCAGCAACCCGCCCTTGTTCCTGAGCCTCTTGCCAAATACAAAAATTAACGCCGTCATACTCAGCTACATCTCCAGCAGCATAGATTGATGGAATTGAGGTCTCCATTCGTTCATTTACAACAACACCTTTATTTACTGATATGCTTTTGTTTGTCATAGCACAGGCATTAAATTGTATGTCTAAGTCAGTTGTTGATTGATCTGGCATTAATGATAAATCAGGACGAACCCCAGCAGAAAATAGAACAGCATCAGCTTTGATTATATCGCCAGATTTAAGTTTAACGCCTTTAACTTGAGGCTTTAATTTCAGCCCTTTAATTACAGATGCAAGTTTTTCAGCTCTTTCAGAAATTTTGCCAACAATCTCTTCAGTCGCTTCTTTAAGTCTAAAGATAACTCCTATATTTTCAAGAAATTCCTTAAGAAGTTTAGCACCTTCATAATCTAATTGACGTGGAAGTAATCTATCGCAAAATTCAACCACAGTAACTTTAATCCCAGCGTGAATCATAGCAGCAGCGGCTTCAAGACCTAAAAGACCACCACCAATTACAACCACCTCTTTAGGATTATCTATAACAATTTTCTTACCATTATTTGTTTTTGGGGTTGTTTTAATGTTATCTTTTGCGTTGTCTATTTGCAGCCTTTTGATAATTGATTTTGCATCATCGACTGTTCTTAAGGTGAAGACTCCTCCAAATTCATTTCCTTTTATAGATGGAATAAAAGATTTGCTCCCAACTGCAAATAACAGTGAATCAAATTCAAATATACCGTTATCTTGTGTATCGCTATCCACTTTCTCAGAATTTTTTGTTTTATCTATTGGAGCAGATTTTTTGGAAAAAACTTTTTTATTATCAAAATCAATTTTATCAACTTCAACTCCTCGTATAAGTTGAATGTTGTGTTTATCGTGCCACTCTTGATTTTTAATGATCAGATCTTTTTCTCCAATTTTACCACAAAGAAAGTCGGGTAGTCTTATACGGCTATATAGAGGTAAAGATTCTTTGGTGAGCAAAGTAATTTCTCCATCTGTATCATTCTTCCGTATCTCTTCCGCTGCTGTTGTTCCAGCAATACCATTACCAATTATTAAATATTTTTTCATTTTAATAAGCCTTAAATTTTATATAAGAGATTGTTTTATCTGTTGTATCTATCAAGGTATGGAGGTTATTTCAAGTTGGATTTGTTTGCAATATGGCGATTTTCGCATAATTTTAGGCACTCCATACACTCGTGCCATGCTTTTTGACCATGAGAGCAGCATTCTACAAAGGAGTCGATCCAATTTTGTCCACTCCTCGGACAGCGATCGATAAACTCCACAAATTGAACTAACTTATCAATAGATTCGCGATCAATATTGTGTTCCATTCTACACGCCATAATATCAGCTTTATCTGGGGCTATTTGTATTACTCTTGTTAAAAAATCTTTTAATATGGAGTGTCTTTGTGTGATTTCAAGAGCTTTTTTTTTGCCCTCATCTGTTAAAGTTACATATCCATAAGGCTCATAATTAATAAGCTCTTTTTCAGTAAGGTTTTTGAGCATGCTTGTTACTGAACCTCTCTGAATTCCCATATTTTCTGCAATATCTTTGGAGCGTGCTACTCGATTCTTCTCTTGAAGTTTCAAGATAATTTCAAGGTAATCTTCAAGACTTTCTGTTAATTCCATTTTGTCTGTTATTGTGGCCATTATCTTATTCCGTCATCATTTAAGATTATTCTGATTTAAATTTTATGGTTCTATTTTTTTATAACTTACATAAACATATCTTTTTCGTCAACATCACATTTTTTTAAATCTCAAAAAAATATCTTGATTTAAAATAAAGTTTGGTATATCTAACATTATCATTTGGTCAAAATTAAAATCTGTTTCTATAACAGTTTTAGGAATGTAATTAAGATAAGATTTTGAAGTAATATATGAGGTTCAAGGTTATCAATGTCATAAATTTAAGTTGGATTCAATAAGTGTTCAACACAAGGAGTTTATTATGAATAGAATGAACATAAAATCTAAAATAGCTTTAAGAGAGATGAAGGATAACCAGAGAGGGATAATTCTATCTGTTAATGCAAACGGTGAAATGGGGCGAAGGATCAGAGATATGGGTCTTGTTCCAGGTGCTTCAATATCAATTCAAGGCAGAGCTCCTCTTTATGATCCAGTTGCTATAAGAATCATGGGATTTACTTTGACACTAAGAAATAATGAAGCTGATTACATAATGGTAGAGTTAGAATCTTAAAAGGAAATAATATAAAATGGGAACAACAATAGCCCTTGCAGGCAATCCAAATTCAGGGAAAACAACTCTATTTAATGCTTTAACAGGTGCACATCAACATGTTGGGAACTATCCAGGAGTAACTGTTGAGAAAAAATGCGGCACTTTTACCTTTAACAATAAAACCTTCAATGTTGTTGATCTTCCCGGTACATACTCTCTTACAGCTTACTCTCTTGAAGAGGTTGTTGCACGTGATTTTCTTGCCCTTGAAAAGCCTGATATTGTTATAAACATTGTAGATGCCTCAAATTTGGAGAGAAATCTATATCTATCATTGCAGATTATGGAGATGGGGCTTCCTGTTTGTATAGCTCTTAATATGATGGATGTTGCAAAAAAGCGTGGAATAACTATTGATATTGAAAAGCTATCAAAACTACTTGGTGTTCCTATTGTTGCTACAGTTGCAAGAGATGGGAAAAAAGGCACTATAGAGCTTATAGAGACTATATCTAAAATTTTTGATGTATCTGATGATAGTAATAACCAACAAAGCAATATTAAAATTAATAATAACAGCTTGTTATCTTTAATAAAAATTTCCTATGGCAATGATATTGATAATGCAATTATTGATATTGAAAAAGTTGTTAATGAATATAGCTTTTTGACCGACAAATACCCAAGTCGGTGGATAGCTTTAAAATTTTTGGAAAACGACGAACAGGTTATTAAACTTGCACAGAGTCATGGGCAACTCTTTAAACGAATTTTATGTGATACCTGCAAATTTAATACAGAGTCATGCAATATCTTTAAGCATATATCTCAAAGATGCGACACAGAATTTATCCAGAAAATCGCACAAATAGTTACTCAAGTCTCAAATCATCTACAAGAGACCGAATCAACATATCCAGAAGCTGTAATAGCTGATCGCCGTTATGGCTATATAAACTCACTTCTTAAACAAGGAGTTATTAGCCATCATTATGACAGTCAAAAGATAAGGAGATCAGATAAAATTGATAAGGTTCTTACACATAGAATTTTTGGTCCTCTTATTATGGTTGCTATACTCTATTCAATGTATCATTTTACCTTTACCTACAGTGAACTTCCTGTTTCATGGCTTGAGAGTTTATTTGGTTTACTATCCTCTTCATTAGATAGCATTATGGCTGACGGATTAATAAAATCTCTTGTTATTTCAGGGATTATTGATGGTGTAGGCGGTGTTCTTGGTTTTGTACCTCTTATAATGTTTATGTTTTTCTTTATCGCAATTCTTGAAGATTCTGGTTACCTTGCAAGGGTTGCGTATATGCTTGATAGGGTTTTTAGAATCTTTGGGCTTCATGGAAGTTCAGTTATGCCATTTATAATAAGTGGTGGAATTGCTGGAGGTTGTGCTGTTCCGGGAATTATGGCAACAAGAACTTTAAAATCTCCAAAAGAGAGACTTGCCACGCTTTTGACCGTTCCATTTATGAATTGTGGAGCAAAACTTCCTGTTTTTATCCTTTTAATTGCTGCTTTTTTTCAAGAACATAGAGCTTTTTTCATGTTTTTGATTACACTAATAGCTTGGATAGGTGCGCTTGCTGCTGCAAAACTTTTTAGATCAACAATTATAAAAGGGCAATCTACTCCATTTGTAATGGAGCTGCCTTCGTATAGACTTCCTACATTTACAAGTCTTTTGATTCATACATGGGAGAGAACATGGCAATATATAAAAAAAGCTGGAACTGTGATTTTAGGAATCTCTATCGTTTTATGGGCAATGATGACCTTTCCATCTGCTCCTGCTGATATTCAAAACAAAACACCAGAGACATCTTTAAAGTATTCAATTGCTGGACGCATTGGCTCTTCAATAGAAAAGATAACTCAATTTGCTGGTTTTGATTGGCGGATTAATATTGCTCTTCTTGGTGGGTTTGCAGCAAAAGAGGTGGTTGTTTCAACTCTTGGAACAGCATACTCATTAAGCGACGTTGATCCTGAACAGACAGATACTCTTGCAAAAAAGCTATCTAATTCAGCTGATTTTACACCATTAACCGCAATAAGCCTTATTATATTTACAATGTTCTACTCACCATGCTTTGTATCTGTTGTATGTATCTCAAGAGAATCTGGCTCATGGAGATGGGGACTTTTTTCAATTCTGTTTAATACAGGATTTGCGTTCTCGCTTGCTGTTATTGTTTATCAAGCTGGGTTAATGATGGGATTTTAATATAAATATGGAACACAGTTTGTTAAATTCTTTAATTTCAATCAATTATTGCTTGATAGATTTATTGTAATCTCAGAGATCAATCCGAGTTACAATAAAATAGCCAAGGCTTATGGCGAAATATTCAAATTAGGGAAAATAACAGTATGTTTTTTCTCAAGCCATTGAAATAGTTAAAACAACAATATAGAAAAACAGAAGGAGAAAAATATCATGGAGTCCATTATAGTTATTATTATTGTAGGATGTGCTGTAGTATATTGCATTACAGTTCTAAAAAAAACTTTAACAGGGCAAAAACATTGTAATTGTTCATCTGATTCAAATAGCTGCCAAATTTTAAACAAAGCTGACTCTAAACAAAGCGCTTGTAGTTGTAAGGGAAAGTGTTAAGAATTTAAATGTATAATTATATCTTTTATATTAAAAGTGTAATTATATTGCATCCTTATTGAGATAAGGGAATATTAAATTATAATTTACTCCTGATTTGGAAAGAGCTTTTTTAAAAATTGATATGGTATTAGAATTTCTTTTTATAAATATGACAATATGGTTTACTATTTTTCTTGGCATAGTAGTCTTGATGATACTCTTCAGCTTTCCAAAATATACTCGCTGGGCGTAATTTTGTAACAATTTTATATCCCATACTTTTAAGTATATTAATCAATTTATTAGCAATCATCTTTTCTTCTTCATTATTGAAAAATATGGCTGATAGATACTGTTCGCCAATATCTGGTCCCTGTCCGTTATCTTGTGTCGGATCATGAATTTCGAAAAAAAACTTAGCAAGTTCTTCATAACTAACGTTATCTACATTATAAGTTACCTCTACAACCTCAAGATGGCCAGTTTTTCCGTAACTCACATCTTGATAGGAAGGATTATTTTTAATACCTCCCATATAACCCGATACAGCAGAAATAACTCCCTCTTTTTGTCCAAAGAGATGCTCTACCCCCCAAAAACAACCTCCTGCAAAATAAGCTTTTGCGATTTTAGACTCTATCTTTTCAGGCACGAATGTCATGGAGATAGAATTAACACAGTGTCTGACATTTTTTTCTGTGAGCCTCTCTCCTTCAAAAACATGTCCCAGATGAGCACCGCAATTTGCACACAAAATTTCAGTTCTCTGGCCATCAACATCTATTTCCCTTCTGACAGCTCCTTTAATTTCATCATCAAAACTTGGCCATCCGCATGACGATTTAAACTTATCGTCTGAGCTGTAAAGTAAGGCACCGCACCGTTTACAAAGATATGAACCTTTTTCATAAAAAGCGTTGTATTTGCCACTGAATGGCAACTCTGTCCCTTTATGAATGATTACTCGTTCTTCTTCTGCGGAGAGTTTCTTATAGTTTTGTTTATCCATTATTTGTATTCTCCTTATATGATGATACAAAACATTATGATACAAAATTCTAAACATCACTTTCTGAGGAACAACTACAAAAAAGTAAGTGAATTTTCTTTACAGGTTCACAATTATCTTTTTAGAACAAGAAAGTATAGTCTGCCTATCTGTTTCATATAGCCAGAAGCAAGTTGTGCATAATTTCCATGTCCAAAAAAGTAGTCCGCTCTTCCAGAACCGTTAATTGCTCCGCCAGTGTCTTGATTAAGCACAAATGCTGAGTAGTGCTGCCATGCTATGTTATCTTCTTTGCTTGTCCATGTTGGGATAGTTGTCTCCATAAAACATATTGAGCCTTTAGGTAATAAGGCTTTATCGGTTGCAATAGAACGCATACGAGTTACTTCAACCCCAAGACACCCAACTGGACCGCCATTTCCTTTTTTGAAAAATACAAAACTTGGATTGTGATTTAGAACTTCATCAACTCTTTCAGGGTTATCTTTAAGCCATTTACGAAGAGATTGCATAGTAACATCTTCTTTCCGCATCTCGCCTTTATCAGCTAAATACTTTCCAATTGACCTATAAGGGCGGCCATTTTTTCCACTATATTGAACCTTTAATGTTCCACCCTGTTTTAATTCAATTCTACCTGACCCTTGGATTTCTAAAAAAAAACGGTCAACTTTGCTGTTTACCCATGCAATAGGCTCTGCATGTCTTTCAAATCCAGAACCCATTGAATCAATTTCAGCTCTGGTATAGTAAGGAATTAACTCTTTTTT
>JADFXA010000004.1 GCA_015233755.1 Desulfamplus sp.
AAACAAAAAGCTCCTTTGCTCACAATCCCCAATTCAATAAAAAATACTATAGAATCATCTAATTCTGTTAAATGTTTAGACCAAACCCATTTTGTAGCATGTCATCTTTATTAAGTTCTCTCTCTATAACCACAATCCTTAGTTGGACATGCTATTATAACTCCCTCTTTTTTAGTTGATTTCTCAACAAGATAGGTCGAAGCGCATTTAGGACAAGCCTTATTCAGTGGTTTATCCCATGATGCAAATTCGCAATCAGGATATTTATCGCACCCATAAAATATTCCCCTACGAGATTTTTTTTCTACAACCATTCCAGAACATTTCGATAAAGGACAGAGAATATTTGTTGCTTTTATAGGTTGTTCTGTTTCGGTAAGTGATTCGGTATTTTTGCATTCAGGATAACCTGTGCAGGCAAGAAACTCGCCGTAACGCCCCTCTTTTTTTACCATTGGTTTACCGCACTTATCGCAATCTTTAACTGGAGTTAAATCCAATGTAGCTGTGTGATTTTCAGAAATTTGGATATTACCATTATCATCGCGTGTGTAGTTGCTTGAAAATGAACACTCTGGATACCCTGTGCAGGCGATAAATTGTCCATTTTTACCAATTTTAATATTGAGTTGCTTTGCACAAAGAGGACATTTTAACTCTGTTGGAATGCCAACACCTTTTACGTTGAGCATATTTTGAGTTGCATTTTCAAGCCTCTCTTTAAAAGGAGTATAGAATTCATTTAGTACTTCAAAATATTTACGGGTTCCATTTTCAATATTGTCTAATTTATTCTCCATCTCTGCTGTAAATGCAGCATCAAGAATTTCAGGAAATGAGGCTACTAAGAGATCATTGACAATAAATCCAAGTTCATTTGGAACAAAATATTTTTTTACAAGATCTACATATCCCTTATCTCTAATAGTTGACAAAATAGTGGCATAAGTGCTTGGTCGTCCGATTCCATTCTCCTCAAGCTCCTTAACTAATGATGCTTCTGAAAACCTTGGCGGCGGTTTTGTAAAATGTTGGGCTGGAATAATCTCTTTAGGGTCTAACTTCATACCCTCTTTTAAGTCTGGAATAATCTGCTTATCTCTTTTTTCAAGTTTTCCATAATTGTCTGATGTATCACTATTATCTGCTATATCACCGTCATCTGATGTGCCATTGTTATCTGATTTTTCATCAACATCAGAGTAGAGAGCCATAAAACCCTGAAATTTTACCGTATTTCCACCAACAGTAAATGTATAGTCTCCCGCTGAAATTAAGATTGTTTTTTGGTCAATAACAGCTTGAGCCATCTGAGAAGCAACAAACCTCTTCCAAATAAGTTCATAAAGCTTAAATTGATCAGGTGTGAGATATTTTTTAACTTTTTCTGGGGTATTAAAAACAGATGCTGGTCTTATTGCCTCATGTGCATCTTGAGACTTATTTTTATTTTTAAAGAATCTCGGTTTTTCCATTGCATACTCAGCTCCAAACTTCTCTTTAATCAGGTTTAAAGCCTCATTAGCTGCCTCATCTGCAATACGGGTTGAGTCTGTTCTCATATAGGTAATTAAACCCTCAGGTCCGCCTGTCCCAATTTCAATACCCTCATAGAGCTGCTGTGCAACAGACATTGTCTTTTTAGCTGAAAACTTAAGGCGGTTAATTGCATCTTGCTGAAGTTTGCTTGTGATAAATGGTGGAAAAGGATTTTTGTTAATAGTCTTAATAGTTATCTTATCAACTATAAAATCTGAATCTTTAAGATCGCTGATTATCTTTAGAGTCTTAGTTTCATTAGAGATATTTATCTTTTTGCCTTTATGTTTTGAAAGTGCTGCAAAAAATGGGGGTGGAGCCATTTTTGCCAAAAATTTAGCAGTAATTGTCCAATACTCTTCAGGTTTAAAAGCTCTTATCTCTCTTTCTCGATCACATATTATCTTTACAGCAACAGACTGGACACGTCCTGCACTTAAATTATTTTGCACACGTCTCCATAAAAGAGGAGATATTTGGTATCCAACAAGGCGATCTAATGTTCTTCTTGTCTGTTGGGCTTCATACTTATCAATATGAAGTTCAGTGGGTTGACTTAGTGCTTCGGTAATACCCTTTTTTGTCAACTCATGGATAAGCACTCTGTAAAATTGTCGACCCTTTTTCTTCAGGATTTCAGCAGTATGAAACGCTATAGCCTCACCTTCACGGTCAGGGTCAGGTGCAAGATATATAGTATCAACGCCTGTTGCAGCACTTTTAAGCTCTTGAATTACTTTGGACTTGCCTTTTATATTGATATATTCAGCTTTAAAGTTTTGTTCAATATCAATGCCAAGCTCTTTTTGTGGGAGGTCTTTTATATGACCAGCAGTTGCGGCAACTTTATAGTCGTTTCCTAAATATTTTTTAAGAGTTTTAACTTTAGTGGGAGATTCAACAATTAACAGTGGTTTACTCAATTTTACTCCTTAAGATTTATAGAACATTTTTCCAGGTGAGCGTTTTACTATTCCCATAAGCTCAAGGTCCATAAGAGCAGCAGTTATGCCTCCTGTGTCAAGATGAGATTGCTCAATAATTTGGTCAATGTGCATGGGAGAATAGTTAAGAATATCTAATATTGCACTTTGGTATTTATCAGGGTCAAATAGAGGAAGATTAACCTCTTGTGGTCGTAAGCTGTTTTGATCCGGAGACACTAATTTATCTCCAAATAGTATTTTATCTTGACACTTTAGCTTGTTTGAAGATTGCGGTTTATTTTGTGATTCTGTTTTGCTTTGAGGCTGAGTTACATTATGAGATTTTGTTGTATCAGTTAAAGGCAATAGATGAATCAGCTCTTCAATCACGTCCATATAATTCACAACAAGTTTTGCCCCTTGTTTTAAAAGAGCATGAGTACCTGAACTTTTTAAAGAACTGATATTACCTGGAACAGCAAAAACCTCTCTGTTATACTCAGCGGCAAGTCGTGCAGTTATAAGAGAACCACTCTTTTGAGCAGCTTCAACAACAACAGTTCCAAGAGAGATTCCCGCAATAATTCTATTTCTCATTGGAAAATGACGAGCTTCTGGCTCTGAATTAATGCTAAACTCTGAAATTACAGCGCCGTTATCAGCAATCTTATAAAACAGATCTCTATTTTCTGATGGATAAATTTTGCAAAGACCACTTCCGAGTACAGCAACCGTTCTACCTTTTGCGCGCAACGCCCCTTTATGGGCAGCAGTATCTATTCCAATAGCCATTCCGCTTATAACCTCAAATCCATTTACGACTAAATCATAAGCAATCTCTTCTGCCGTGTTTAGTCCGTAAGGAGTGGCTTCACGCGATCCAACAATTGAAATAGATGGCAAACCCATTTCACAAGAACCACAGATATAGCTATCATCATTATGAACGCTATTATTGCTATTAGTTACACTAAGAGAACCTATGTAAGTTATATATGGTGGCGGGTCTGGAATATGTTTAAGAAGTGCGGGGTAGTTCTCTTCGACCATTGTTGTAATCTTAAATCCAGATTTTTGAATCTCTTTTATCTCATCTTTAAGCTTCTCAATTACAGGCAAACTTCTGAAATATGGATTCAATATTGAAGAGAGAGCCTTGTCACCCATTCCTTTTATTGTCATAAGGTCTTGTTTATGGGCATTTAGCACATTTTCAGGAGAGCCAAATCTTTTGATAAGCCGCCTGTAAAGTATATTGCCAACTCCGGGTATATTTTTAAGTATAAACCATGGCAAATATTGTTCGATAATATGCTGTTGATTTTTATAAGACATCTATAGTTATTGAGTATTAAAGATATTACGATATAATTTATTTAATAGATTGTAGTCTCTGCTCAGCTTTTTCTCCAGCAGAAGTAAAAGGAAACTGTTTGATGACTTTTTTAAGATACTCACGACCATTTTGAATATCTTTAATAGAAAGATAGGAGTAAGCAGTTTTTAATAACGCATCAGGGACTTTTCTGCCATTTGGATATTTTTCAACAAGCTCTTTAAAAATAGCAATTGCCCCTTTGTAATCTTTTGCAGAGTAACGACACTCGCCCATCCAATAGTATGAATTAACAGCAAGAGAGTGGTTTGGATAATTTTGTGCGAGCACTCTAAACTCTTTTTCAGCAGCTTGAAATTTATTGTTAACTAGAAGTGAGCGTGCTTTACTGTATAATGCTTCTGGTTTAGTTCCAGAAGTTCTCTGAGAAACTGTGTGGTCTTTTTGATAAATTTCATCTGATTTGGATGCTATTGTATCGGCTTCATTTGAAGAGTCAGGAGAAAATATATCTTCAGAGTTTACAGAAGGCAAATTACCTTCTGTAATGTCAGATTCACCAATAGCTTCGCCATTATCAAAATTTTCATTATCTTGAGAAGCATCTGTTTTACTATTTTGTGCAACCTCTTGCGATTCATCTAATCCAAGTGCCTGCTCAACTCTCTCTAACCTTATAGATAGTTTATCAAGCCTCTGCTCAACGGTCTGTTTATACTTATGTGAACGGTCTGAATTTTGTATAGCTCCAGAACTCTTTTCCGCTGCTGTTTTGGCTCTTTTTGTTGGTGCAGCACAAGATGTCATTAAAGCGTTGCTGCAAAACATAAATACAAATACAACAAAAAACAGAACTATATCAGCAGTAAAGAGCATGGAGTTTTTTTTCATAAGGATCCCTGATATTTACTTACTCTTTTTTATCTCTGTTTTCTCTGATAAAAGAAGAATAGGACTTGCAATAAAAAATGATGAATATGTACCAACAATAATACCTACAATCATGGTAAAGGCAAAATCGTGGATAATTTCACCACCAAGAAAGAACAGCGCAAAAAGAGGGAATAGAGTCGTTGAGCCTGTTAAGACAGTTCTACTTAACGTATCATTAATACTCTTATTAATGATTTTTTCCATAGAGAGTTTATTGGCATGTATGAGATTTTCTCTTATCCTATCAAAAACAACAATGGTATCATTAAGAGAATATCCAATTAAGGTTAAAAGTGCTGCAATGATTTGAAGAGAGATCTCAATATCCAGTATAGATAAAATTCCAATTGTAATAACAACATCATGTATAAGGGAAACTACTGCTCCCATGGCATATTTTAGTTTCATATACCCAAAAAGCAATAATGTTACAATTAGTGCAATAGTAATCAATAACGGGATACCTGTATTGAATATAGCAAGCAGATATACTACAGACATCAATGCACCAGCTATTATACCTGATACTATCCATTTCATCTCAAATCTGCCAGATATGTATATAGATATAAAAAGTAATGAGTAAAAAATAGCAAGCAGAGCCTTAGTTCTCAAATCCTGTCCTACTTGTGCACCAACCATCTCAATCCTTCGTATTTCAGGAATAGCACCAGTTGATTCTTGTAATGATTTTGTTACAGTTTGAGATAAACTTTCTCCACCTATTTCTGAACCGCTGGTTCTGATAAGAAATTCACTATTAGCAATTTCACCAAAATTCTGGACAGATGGATTTTTCATACCCATTTGATTTAAACCGCTACGAATTTTTTCAATGGGAACATTTTGGGTGAATTTAACCTGTATGAGCAACCCACCTGAGAAATCAATCCCATAATTTGGACCACCATGTATCAAAAGAGATATGATAGTCATTATAGTCAAGGCAAAAGAAAGGGTATATGCCTTGAATCTTCTCCCTGTAAAATCAATATTAATACCAGGTTTTATAAACTGCATTATCTGTTACCTTCCTTTATATGCTTAATTTGGATATTTTTCTTACTGAGACAAAATATTGAAAAATACTTTTTGAAAGGATCATTGCTGTAAACATGCTTGAAATGATGCCAAGCGAAAGTGTGATTGCAAATCCTTTTATAGGTCCTGTGCCAAATTGAAAAAGTACAATAGCAACTATCAACGTAGCAACGTTGGAATCAATAATAGTAAGTGCAGCTCTATCAAATCCAGCATTTATTGATGCACCAACTGTTCTACCAGCTCTTAGCTCTTCCCTGATTCTTTCGTAAATAAGAACATTGGCATCTACAGCCATACCAATGGTCAATGCAATACCTGCTATACCAGGAAGGGTCAAAGTTGCCTGAAATGCAGCAAGTTCAGCAGCAATCAAAATCAGGTTTGCCACAAGGGCTATATCTGCAATAGCTCCTGCCCATTGGTAATAGATAATCATGAATATAATAACAAGAACTCCTCCCACAACACAGGCTATGAGTCCCATTCTTATAGAATCAGCACCAAGTGTTGGTCCTACTGTTCTCTCCTCAATAATTTTTACAGGGGCTGGCAAAGCTCCTGCTCTTAGAACAATTGCCAAATCTGTTGCCTCTTCCATTGTAAAATTACCAGTAATCCTTGCCTTTCCGCCAGCAATTTTATCTTGTATTACAGGTGCTGAATAAACATTTTTATCAAGAACAATGGCAAGCCGTTTCTTAATATTTTCACCAGTAACTCTCTCAAATATTCTTGCACCTTTTCTGTCAAATTCAATGCTTACATAAGGTTCATTGAATTGGGAATCTATTTGAACTCTTGCGTCTGTCAGAGTACTTCCATCAAGCAGTACCTTTTTTTGAATCAAAAACGGCACTTTATTTGTGGAATCTGAATTTTTATTAACATCAAGTTGATAGAGAAGTTCATCTCCTGGAGGAACAGTACCTTTTATTGCTGCATCAACATTTCCAGTTTCATCTACAAGTTGGAAGTTGAGCCTTGCTGTTCTTCCGATTAGCTCTTTTGCACGCTTTGTGTCCTTTACCCCTGGAAGTTGAATCTGTATCCTATTCTCACCCTGTAGTCTAATATCTGGTTCACTTACGCCAAACTCATCAATACGATTTCTTATGGTCTCAAGAGCTTGCTCTGTAGCCATCTTTTTTATATTTAAAGATTCTTTATCTGGCAAAGATAGAACTACACTGTGTTTTTCACCTTCTGTAGTAGTAGAGTCAATCTTAAAATCATTAAAACTTTGAGTTACAATGGTATTAAAACTTTTGAGACTTTCTTCACCTTGCAATTCGACAGTTATTGTATTCTTTCCACTTGAACTTGCCGCTGTTGATACTTTATCTAATACTGAGCCTTCAGCTTTTGCAATACCACTTGATATACCAAGGTATTTAATATCTTTTTTTCTAAGCTCTTGTTTAAGATCGTCAACTGTGCGTTCAATGGTTGTTTCAACTGCTTTTTCTGTCTGTACTTCAAGGACAAGGTGCATACCTCCTTGAAGATCAAGTCCAAGGTTTATTTTTTTATGGGGCCAAATATTGGCATTGAAGGTTGGCAGAAGATAAATTATAGCCCCCACCATCACAACTATATTGACTACACCCCGCCATGTAAGTATTTTCAATCTAATTTACTCCTATATTTTATTTTTATCTTAACTCTCTATTATTGTTATCTATTTCTTGTTCTCTTCTTTTTTATTCTCATCTTTTGTTTTTTGAGAAACAGATGATTTTTGATTAAGAGCAGCAACATTGCCTCTGCTGATCTTGATTTTAACATCTTCAGCGATCTCGACAGATACTGTGGTATCTCCAAGCGAAACTATTGTGCCATGTATTCCACCTGATGTTATTATTTTATCCCCTTTTTTAAGGTTATTTATCATATTTTGATGCTCTTTTGCTTTTTTCTGCTGAGGGCGAATCAAAAGAAAATAAAATATGACAAACATAATAATCAAAGGCACAAAGGCTGTAAATCCACCACTCCCTGGTGCAGCCCCTGTTGCTCCTGCTTGTCCCATTGCATAAGCTGTGCTGATCATAAAACTCCTCCATAAATCCCAAATTGATAATTGAATTAATAAATAACGTAGTTATATTTCCATACAAATATAAACCAAATATAAACGGACTGTTTCAGATACACAAAAGATATTGGTCTGTCAAGATAGAGCGATCTTTCTATTGCCCCTTGTCATATACAATATTACTATGCCCCCTTATCATGTTATCATCGCTTATAATTGATATAGTCATATTACGCTTACACTCAATATCTACTATCTCCTTACGTTTTTTGTTGAGAAGATAATCTGCAACTTCTTTGGGTAGCGTTGCTATTACAGATTTTATATCACCTCTTATTGTATTTAGGTTGAGTTGACGCATAAATGCAAGTGCAAGATTTTCTATAGATGGAACCATACCGCGTCCTTGACAATGTGCGCATGTTGTGAAATTGCCGAAAGTTATAGCGGGTCTAAGTCTTTGACGAGACATCTCCAAAAGACCAAATTTTGATATTATCCCAACTTTTGCCTTAGCTTTATCTGATTTCATAAATTTTTTAAGAGTCTTCATAACCTCAGCCTTATGTCGAGCCTCTTTCATATCAATAAAATCAATAACTATAAGACCTCCCATATCTCTAAGCCTCAATTGCCTTGCAATCTCTTCAGCAGCTTCAAGGTTAGTATGAAATGCTGTCTGCTCAATATTTCTTTTACCAGTAGACTTTCCTGAATTTACATCAATTGCAACTAAAGCTTCAGTTTGATCAATTACAATCTCACCTCCTGACTTTAATACGACATGAGTTTCGAAAATAGATGCAATCTGATCTTCAATCCTATATTTTGAAAATATAGGTATTTCGCCTTTGAGGAACTTAACAATACTTTGCTGTTTAGGATCAATAATCTTTATGAAATCTCTTACCTCTTTGAAAACCTCTTCATCATCTATGATAATTTCTGAAACATCTGATGTGAAATAATCTCTTATAGTTCTGACAGCAAGATTTTGTTCTTTGTATAGAAGTGCTGGTGTTGGACTTTCTATGCTCTTTTCGTTGATGTTTTTCCAAACCCGCATAAGGTATTTGAGATCATTGCTTAACATTGTTTTAGTGGCATCTTTACCAGCAGTTCTGACAATAAATCCAAATCCTTCTGGTAATTTCATTGCATCAACAAGAGATTTTAACCTTTTTCGTTCATCTTCGCAGGTTATCTGTCTTGATACACCTTTAGTTGATGTTCCTGGCATTAAAACTGATAATCTACCTGGAAGAGATATGAAAGTTGTGAGCATTGCACCCTTGTGCATTATTGGGTCTTTTATAACTTGAACAAGGAGCTCCTGTCCTTTTTGAACAATTTGAGATAAATTTCTGTTCCCAGAGTCGCTATCCATAAAATAGTCGCTGTGTATCTCCTGCTGCTGCAAAAAGCCTTGTCTTTCAGCACCGTATTCAACAAATACAGCTTGAAGACTTGGCTCTACCCTTGTAATAAACCCTTTGTAGATATTGCCTTGTGTTATCTCTCTTGCTTCCGTATCAAGGTGAAGCTCTTCTAATTTGTTATCTTTTATTGTAACTATCCTACACTCACCAGAATCAAGTGCATTAATTAATATCTTTCTTGTCATTCAATGTCTGTGCATCCTCCTTTTTTATTATATTTTCAGAGTATTAGCTTTAATTTTAATTAATATCTCATAAGATTGACATATTATATCACCTTATCAAATTTTTAAATTATGATTAGGCTGATTGATTCTTATTTTGTCAGACTTGCTATTTATAGGATATTATGGCATTTATCTTTTCTTTAAAATTTCTATTATTATCTCTATTAATTTAGAAAATACATGATTAACCTATGATTTCAAGTAATTTTTAACCTATAATTTTAATTTAAAATATCTCAATATATGTTTTGCGGAGGCGTGTATATTTATGATGGATGACCGTTATAATCCTGAAAAAGTGGAGTCCAGATGGCAGGAATACTGGGAGAAAAATCACATTTTTCGTGCATCTGAAGATGATTCAAAAAAGAAATATTACCTGCTGGAGATGTTTCCATACCCTTCCGGCAAAATCCACATGGGGCATGTGAGAAACTACACTATTGGTGATGTAGTAGCAAGATATAAAAGAATGAATGGATACAATGTTCTTCACCCAATGGGTTGGGACGCATTTGGTATGCCTGCTGAAAATGCAGCAATTGACAATAAAACACACCCCGCAACCTGGACATATCAAAATATCAGCACCATGAAAAGCCAGCTGAAAAGAATGGGTTTTTCTTATGATTGGGAGAGAGAAGTTGCAACTTGTAAGCCAGATTATTACAGATGGGAACAGTGGCTTTTTATAAAGATGCTTGAAAAAGATATGGTTTATAGAAAAGAGTCCTATGTAAATTGGTGTGAACATTGCCAAACAGTTCTTGCAAATGAACAAGTAGAGGATGATTCTTGCTGGCGTTGTGGTGAAATGGTTCAGCAAAAGAAACTTTTTCAATGGTTTTTTAGAATTACTGACTATGCTGAAGATTTACTTATATATTGCGACAAACTTCCAGGGTGGCCAGAAAAAGTTACTTTGATGCAAAAAAACTGGATAGGCAAAAGCACAGGTTCAGAGATTTCATTTAAGATTGAAACCAAGTCTTCTAAAGAAGAATATATAAAAGTCTTTACCACAAGACCAGATACTTTATTTGGTGCCACTTTCATGTGTCTTGCTCCTGAACACCCTTTAGTGGAATCTCTATCAAAAGGAACTGAACAAGAAAGTGCTGTTGCTGCATTTGTTGATAAAATTTCAAAGCAGGAGAGATCATCATCTTCAATTGAAAAATATGAAAAAGAGGGTGTGTTTGTTGGTGCATGGTGCATAAACCCAGCAAATGGCAGACGTATGCCGATTTATACTGCAAACTTTGCATTGATGGAGTATGGAACTGGAGCTGTAATGTCAGTTCCTGCACATGATCAACGAGATTTTGATTTTGCTAAAAAATATAATCTTGATATTGTTGTTGTTATCCAACCCAAAGATAGAGAAACTCTTGATCCTGAGACAATGACGGCTGCTTGTCCTGATTCGGGCGTGCTTGTCAACTCTGACAAATACAGCGGTATGGATAATTTTGAGGCAATGGATAAAATAACAAGCTGGCTTGAAAAAGAAGGGCTTGGAAAAAAGACAATAAGTTTTAGACTCAGAGATTGGGGTATCTCGCGTCAGCGCTACTGGGGAACACCTATTCCTGTGATTCACTGTGAAAGCTGTGGAGTTGTTCCTGTTTCAGAATCAGACCTTCCAATAACTCTGCCAGAAGATGCACACCTTCTGGACAATGGTGGTTCTCCTCTTCCAACTCTTGATTTTTTCAAAAAAACAGTATGTCCAAAGTGTGGGAGAACCGATGCAAAACGTGATACTGACACTATGGACACATTTGTTGAATCTTCTTGGTATTTTGTAAGATATTGCAGCCCTCACTTTTCAACTGCCATGTTTGATAAAGATGCTGTTAAATATTGGATGCCTGTAGATCAATACATTGGTGGTGTTGAACATGCAATTTTGCATCTGCTCTATTCAAGATATTTTATGAGAGTTTTAAACACTTTAGGGTTAATTGACTTTAAAGAGCCTTTTACAAACCTTCTAACTCAAGGAATGGTTTTAAAAGAGACCTTAAAATGTCCTGAACATGGCTATCTTTTTCCTGAAGAGGCTAAAATTTCTGATGGTAAAGCAAGTTGCACAAAGTGCGGCAAAGATGTTGAGATTGGCAGAGTTATTAAGATGTCAAAATCAAAGAAAAATGTCATTGACCCAAATGATCTGCTAAATAAATATGGTGCTGATATAACAAGACTTTTTTGTCTTTTTGCATCTCCTCCTGAAAAAGGTTTAGAGTGGAACGATGATGGAGTTGAAGGTTGTTATAGATTTATCAATAGAGTGTGGCGGCTTGCTGCAACTTGCATTGAAATGACAAAAAATTCTATTGAGGCTATCAACGTTGATAAAAATGTTGATAGTAATCGTAAAACATTTTTACCTTATAGTGGTCCTTTGTCAGGGCTTTTGGACAGTGATGCAAAAAAACTATATGCAAAAGCTCATCAGACAATAAAAAAAGTTACAGACGACATTGAGGGAAGTTTTCATTTTAATACAGCTATAAGTGCTGTGATGGAGCTTGTAAATGCAATGTATAGCATTGAGTTAAATGCAAACTCTTCTGATGAGATTAAATCTGTAGCCCTATTTTGCATTGAACATATTATTTTGCTTCTCTCCCCAATTGTCCCACACTTTGCAGAAGAGGTTTGGGAACTTATGGGTAATAAATCTGGAAGTATTACGAAACAGAGCTGGTCATCTTACCGAGAAGATGCTTTAGTAACTGACGAGCTTTTAGTTGTGGTTCAGATTAATGGCAAACTTAGATCAAAATTCTCAATTGATGCAAATAGCAATGATGAGGTTATTAAATCAATGGCACTCGCTGACGAGATAATCCAAAAACATATAGAGGGTAAAGAGATTAAAAAGGTGATAGTTGTAAAAAAGAAATTGGTTAATATTGTTGTGTGAAAAAGATGAGAATTAATAACGCCTTAATATCAACAACTTTATTAATATTATCAGCTATTAACCTTATTATGGTTAATTCTTGTGGATACACTTTACAAGGAAGAGCCAAATTGCCTTCTAATATAAAAAGCGTCTCTGTTTCAATTTTTAAGAATAACAGCTCAATTGTTAGTGCAGAAATGATCTTTACAAATGCTTTGATTAAAGAGCTTATGAGAAGCAGCAATGTAAAAGTAATAACAGACAATAAGATGGCTGACGCGGTTATTTACGGCACAATTACATCTATATCATTTGATGCTTTAGCCAGAACATCAGACGATGTAGTTTATAAGAGAGGCATTAATGCTATGCTTAATATTGAGATGAAAAGCCGAACAGGTGATATTATATTTTCTGTAAATAAATTCACAGAGAGCCAATCTTATGATGTTACACATCATAATTCTATAGATGAGACAGTTATAAAATCAACTCTTGAGAGAGTTGCATATCGTCTTGCAAGAAGAGTTGTAAGTCAGATGATTGACAATTTCTGATAAATAGATTTTTATCTTGGATAACAAAAATAATAGGGTTTCAAACAATGGTGTTTGAAACCCTATTATTTTTGTATATTTAAACTATTTAGTTTCTATAGTACTTAAGCCTCTTGTTTACTTAAATATTTTGCAAGTCTTGAAGTTTTACGTGCAGCAGTATTTTTATGTAAAATTCCCTTTTTAGCTGCCTTTGCAATAACAGACTGTGCTGTTCTGAATACTTCAACAGTGTTTTCAGCAGCTTCATCTTTTGCAACATAAACCTTTTTTATTGCTGTTCTCATAGCTGATCTTGTTGATCTATTTCTTAATCTTCTAACTTCATTTTGTTTTGCACGTTTAATAGCAGATTTATGATTAGCCAATGTTGTTCTACTCCTTAATTTTTATTAATTAGATTTTGTATTTTATTTAAATATTTGTTCTTGTTTTTTTATGTACTTGAGGCTCTGTATTTAAAGTATAAGAATTTACTGCATATTAATCTATTTTGTCAAGGAAAAACTCGGCAAGCCAATACTGTGAAAATCATAGAGAGTTAGGATTGTTAAAAATAATGAATTGATTTGAAAATATTTGACACTTCAGTATATCTTATCTAATTGTAAAATTATTTCTTAATAAATATAATTGGTTTCACTTATAATAATAGACCTTGACAGTCAATAACAAAACAGTGAAATATACGGATATTCTGTTTTATTAGAGTCCCTACAAAACTTGAATTAACCCATTGAGCTTATTGGATATAAAATAGTTTTTTCAGGGGGGGGTAGTTATAAAAATAGAAAAATAATATTATCGGAGAGCTGATAGATATGAATGAACGCCAAAGAGTATTGCTCCTAATTGTAATTATGAGTTTTTCATCACTTATGATTGCGGGAACAACTACTTTTATTTTATATAACACATCATTTGAAGCGCAAAAAGCTCGTCTCATAGTTAGTGTTCAAGCAAGAGCACGTTTAATAGAGGCAACAGCTCGGTTTAACGAGATTCATCATAATAGTTATCCTGGAGAGGCTTTTGCAACCACTATTGAACAAATTACCGATGCCTATCATCGAATGGAAACTTTTGGGAAAACTGGGGAACTTCTTCTTGTAAAATCAGATGATAACCACATTGTCTTTGTTCTCTCTCATAGCCATAAAGGGGTTGAAAAACCAAAACCAATACCGTTTGATTCTCCGCTTGTAGAACCAATGAGAAGAGCATTATCAGGTGAGTCTGGTGCAATAATAGTAAATGATTATTTAGGTAGATACACTGTTCTTGCGGCTTACGAACCCGTATCTATTTTAAATATGGGGCTTGTTACACAAATCAAACTTGCTGAGATACGAGAACCATTTATAAAGGCTGGATTAATTGCGGGATTTTTAACCATTCTTTTTGTTTTGTCTGGTGCTTTCCTATTTGTTAAAATAACTAACCCAATAGTAAGAAAGCTTGAAGAGAGAGCTGTTTTGCTTGAAAAACAGGCAATCGAGTTAAAGAGGATAAATGAGGAGCTGAATCAAGAGATAACAGAGCGAGAATATGCAGAAAATGCAATGCGTGAAAACGAGGAGCGGTATCGTGAAATCTATAACAAAACCCCTGTAATGCTTCATTCCATAGACAAAGCTGGAACCTTGGTAAGTGTAAGCGACTACTGGCTCCAAGTTTTAGGATATGAACGCCACGAAGTTATAGGAAGATCTCTTACAGATTTTTTTACACCAGAATCGCGTTCCTATGCAGAGCTAATAGTTTTTCCTCAATTCTTCAGAGATGGTTCAATAGATGAAGTATCCTATAGTTTTGTAAAAAAAAATGGAGAGATAATGGACACTATTCTCTCTGCTATTTCGGAAACAGATTCTGATGGAAATTTTATTCGTTCTCTTGCTGTTGTGAGAGATATAACAGAGTTTAAAGCAATGTCAGATGCTCTTATGGAGAGTCAAAGACACCTTGCAAAAGTGCTTGAAATATTGCCTATTGGTGTCTGGATTATAGATAAACAAGGCAATATCAACTATGTAAATGAAGCTGGAAAGAAGATATGGGCGGGCGTTCGTTATGTTCCTCGTGAACATTATGACGAATATAAAGCGTGGTGGCTTTCAACAGGAGAACCAATTAAATCTGAAGATTGGTCTGCTGCAAGAGCTATATCAAAAGGCCAAAGTTCAAGTGAAGAGGAGATTGAAATTGAGTGCTTTGATGGCACAAGAAAAATTGTTCTTAATTGGGCGGTTCCTATTATAGGAGCTAACCAGCAAATAGAGGGTGCGGTTGCTATGAATCAAGATATAACTGACCGCAAACTTATGGAAAAAGAGCTTAAAACAGCTAAAGAAGATGCAGAGGCAGCAAATAAAACTAAAAGTCAGTTTCTTGCAGTTATGAGCCACGAAATAAGAACTCCAATGAATGGCGTTATAGGCTTAACAGACCTTCTTTTAACAACTGATATGACTCAAGTTCAAAAAGGATATCTTGAAAATCTAAGATACTCTGCATATTCTCTGCTTGATATTATCAATGATATTCTCGACATATCCAAAATTGAGGCTGATAAAATTGAACTTGAGAATATTGAGTTCAACCTTGTCGATGTTGTGCAAAAATGCGTGTTTATGATGAGCCATAGAGCAAGTCAAAAAGGTCTTTCGCTTTTTACAGATATTGAACCTAACCTTCCTGAATATTTTCTTGGCGACCCTGTAAGAGTTCGCCAAATATTATTGAATCTAATAAGTAATGCTGTAAAATTTACAGAAACTGGTGAAATAAAAGTATCTGTAAAAAAATCAGAAAATGAATCCTTGAATGGTAAACAAAAAAATGAAATAGAAATTTTGCCATTAACAATTGCTGTTAAAGATACAGGCATTGGTATTCCTCAAAACAAGCTCAATACAATTTTTGAAAGTTTTACCCAAGCAGATGAATTTACAACCAGAAAATATGGTGGAACAGGTCTTGGGCTTACTATATCAAAACGTTTAGCAGAGATGATGGGCGGCACTATTACTGTTGAAAGTACACATAAGGTAGGAACTACATTTTTTATCAATATAGCTTTGCGGGTTTTAAAAAAAATTCAAGATAATTGTGCAAATGGCAAAACATATACTTCAGCTTCTAATACTTACCATATTAACGACCAATCTGATAAAATTTATCAACTTTCTGATCAAGTTGTTAGCAACTCCTTAAAAGATGTGGAGTGTTACTATTCAGGTAAAGTTCTTGTTGCTGAAGATAACCCCATAAACATGCTGATTATCAAGGCTAATCTGATTAAAATGGGCTTTGAAGTTATTGAAGCTCATAACGGAAAAGATGCTTTGAAAAAATTTGTTTTAAATGAGGTTGATCTTATTTTCATGGATATTCACATGCCAGAGATGAATGGATTTGAGGCAACTCGTAAGATTAGAGAGTGTGAGAATATAAGAGAAGATGGAAACGTTCAATCGCGCGAAGGATTTGAAGCGTCTAACAAAGAAGAAAAAAATCTTGAAAAGTTTAGCAAAGAATATTTTGAAGAATCTGAAAAAGTTCGTTGTGCCCAAAAGGTGAAATCACGTACACCAATTATCGCACTAACAGCAGATGCCTTTAAAGATGATAGAGATAAATGTATTTCTGAAGGTATGGATTTTTATTTGTCAAAACCATTTAAACCAGAAGAGCTTGTTAATGTTATTAAACGTTTTTTACCACAATCAAACACCTTAGAACAAAAAGAGCTGACAGTAGATAATTTAGAAAAAAAAATAGATTTATGCACTCCAAAACAACAAATAGAAATAACAACAGAGATAGAAAAGAATCGGTCAATTTTTGATAGAGATGCTTTTCTTGCAAGAGTTGGCAATAATATGGAGTTCTACGAGAAACTTACATCAATATTCTTAGGAAGGGTTCCAGAACTGTTATCTGATTTACAAATAGCAATGGAATCAAACGATCCCGACAAGATTTTTTTCTGTGTCCATTCTCTTAAAGGCATATCTTTAAATATTGGAGCAGGAGTCTTGTCGGAAATTGCAGAAGAGATTGAATATAAAGCCCTTGATCAAAAAGATAACCATCAGAATAATATTGAAGAGATAAGAAAATTATCTGCCTCTTTAGAGGAGGCGTTCAGTGATTTTTCTCAAGAAGTTACCAAATGCTGAATACGTACTCAAAACGGAAATAAACTGAATTTTCTGAGTATATCAGATAGAGTTAAGAACAAGTGTCAATGGTTTATCCTCCTCACTTTTACCCTGAAATCTAACTGGTCCTGGCTGCCGATAGTGATCTTCACCATGTTCAGCAGCAAGCCATTTATCCCTCATAGCCTTAACTATACGAAATGCGTTGGAGTTTGTATCAACAACATTTTTCTCCATAACAAGAGCAAGTTTCCCTTTTCTCTCTTCAAGGTGCATAAGTCTTGCAATCGGAACTCCAAGAGGCTCCCATTTATCTGAATCATGCTCTAAGTTTTTGATTACTGCCATTTGTCCTGTGACGCCGTTTGCAATAAGTGAAAATGCTGTTAATCCTAAATTGTAGGTGTAATTACAGTCAAATTTGGTAGGGTTGCTGCCTCTGCCGTCATATCCATAAAAATGGCTCTGTATTTTAAAATTTGGCACTGATTTTTTGAATACCTCTAAAATTGGGGCTGGCACTTTATCATCATCAGTTATAACTCCACCGTTTACCAAAGCCTGCTTTAAAGTTTTTACAGATATTATGCTCTTTTTTATTAGGTAATAACTATGGTTATCTTCGGGTATAGAATTGGTTTTATAGTTATCTTTGCTATAATTCTTTCTATCCCCTGCCTCTTTATAATCCTCTAAATCATCTTTTGGATAATTTCTAAAAATCGTCATTCCAATAAGTTCAGGATCAAGATTTGCCCTATCCATGAGATAGTTAAACCTTTTATCCTCTATTCCAATCTTATATTCTCCCTTTTCCTTCAGAATGTGAAGATAATCTCCCACCATATCCATTATAATTTTTTCTGTATTTACCTGTGAAAATTGGAAATTTCCGTGAGTATCTCTTTCAACCAAAAGCCCTTCTTGAAAAAATGATGGGAGATCATTAAAAAGCTCATCATCTCTTGCATTCCAGATAGGAGAGGCCTGTTTTTCTGTAATTCCCCTAAAAAGACGGCGTAAGTATTCAAGTTTAGCATCAAGAGAGTGAAAGGCTGTATGAAAATCAAGGTCGTGAATCTGATTGTATTGACCAATAATTGTGCTAAGTTTTATAATAAATATCTGAATCTCGTTGATAAATTCCAGTACACCTTCAGGGATAACAAGAACCCCATAATTTTTACCCTTTGCTGCTCTCTTCACAATAGCATCACATATAAGGCGAGATAGATGACGTAAGGTCATACCATAAGCAGTGTAATCTGTTTCTCCTTTTTCCTGGGCTTTTTTTAGACGATCACTATCAACATAGTCTGCAAGGTCTTCACCAATTAGTGTCAAATTTGCATGAGTTTGAAGAGCAACTTCTAATGCAAGGTGGCTTGCAACTCTTCCCATCACCTTGCAAACGTGCCAATATTTAAGATCAGAGCTTGCATCAGTGCAAAGATTACTAATATTTTGCGCAAAAGCTCTTGCTGCTGAATGGAACCCAAATGATATAGCACAAAGCGTCTCTCCATCTTCTGTTCTAATTTGAATATCGCCATCAATTGTTTTTGGGATACCAATGACCTGTATACCATAAGATTTTAGCTCTTGAGCAAGAAATGCTGCATTGGTATTTGAGTCATCTCCGCCAATAATAACAAGAGCATCAAGGTTTAGTTCTTGACAAGTTTCTCTTGAGAGTGCCATTTTCTGTGTGGAATCAATTTTAGTTCGTCCAGTTTTTATCATTGTGAATCCACCCATGTTTCGGTATTTATCCACAAGCTCTTTTGTTATCTCAACATATCTGTTCTCAAGTATCCCTTCAGGACCTAATATAAATCCAAATATTTTTGACTTAAGGTTGGCTTCTTTTGCAGCATCAAAAATTCCAGCGATAACATTGTGTCCACCCGGGGCTGGGCCACCTGAGAATACAATTCCAATATTGCGATTTTTTAGAAAAAAACTCTGCTTCTCTTTGCTATCTAAAGCCCCAGAAACTAATTTTTGAACATTATTACAAATTATATCTGGCAACTGTTTTTCAGCTTCACGGTTGATAGGGAATCGGTATTGAGGTTGCTCTTCAAGTGATATAAATTTATTTGAAAAAACTTTGCATATTTGTGGAATAAAGGCTCGTCTATCAAGGGTTTCGCTGTTAATATCAGCTATTGCGGTCTCAATTCTTGGATTTTCTAAAAGAGTCTCAATTGAGATGTGTTCAGATATTATCATTTATTTTTGCTCCGTGTTCATTTTATGCTTTCCTCCCATTACACCATAACAACCCTATTTCTGCCTTCACTCTTTGCTCTGTAAAGTGCAGCATCTGCTCTTTCAAAAACAGTTTCATGAGATTTATCACCATTTCTAACTTGAGAGACGCCTATACTTACAGTCATTTTTATAGTATCGCTTTTATATATAAATTCGATCTTCTCAATACTTGTCCTTATTTTTTCTGCAACAACAACTGCACCATCTCCTGGAGTTTCTGGCATTACAACAACAAACTCCTCGCCACCATATCTGGCAAACATATCGTTTTTACGAAGAACAGGGGCAGTTCGTTTTGTAATTTCCTGAAGACACTTATCTCCAATTGCATGACCATAAGTATCATTTACCTTTTTAAAAAAATCAATATCAAGTACAAGAATTGAAAAAATAGTCTGATACCTTAAAAATCGCTCCATCTCATTTTCGATACGTTTAATATATGCCCTTCTATTATACACTTTTGTTAGTGGGTCTTGATTTAGCTTAGTTTCAAGGTCTTTAGAGTGTTTAATTGCTTGATCCAACTCTTTTTTCAATTTAGAAAATCCTGCCTGAAAGTCAGTTCTACTCTTTTCAGACATAATTTTAACAGCTTTATCCTTGGCATTCTTCTCTTTTAGTGCAATTTCAATAGACGATAAAGTTTGAGATACATGGGTTTTTAGGTCTTCAAGTCGATCTGAAACATCAACACTATTTTTAAGCTCTCCTATTTCACGATTTAAGAGATTTCCAAACTCTTCGCTTGATTGAACAGAGCTGTTAGTATGTTCGTATGAACTATTAATACCAGCTTCAATTTGAAGAATTCTCTTTACGATCTCTTTTACAAAAGCTGTTATCTTCTCTCTATCAGCACCTAAATTATAGATATATTGCTGTATCAAGAGAAAGAGTTCATCTCTTAACTTTGTGATTGTATCAAGATTATTAGCTGATTGAATAGATGCTGTAATTTGGTTTAGTTTTGATGTGTAGGAAGATTCGATGGTCTCTTTAAGTGAGTTTACAAGATCGATATAGCCCTTTTTAAGATTTTCAAGATAATCTCCTCCATTTTCAGCACTCTTAAAAAGACCAGAAATAAATGATGCTTTTCCCTTCTGCCCTGTAGGTTCATAGGCATCCTTTAACATATCAGTCTGTACTCGGGTCAGAAGCTGCTCTATTTTTGTTGTTGGTTCGCCATTTTTTATCGCTGTGCTAAGTTGCTTTAGTGACGCTGTAAAAGAGCTATTCTGATCTTGTATGTAGTCTAATATGGAAGGAAGATACCGTGCATACATATTAACAGTTGCTTGAAGAGCCTCTTCAGTTTTGTTTAGCTCTTTTAAGAGCATTTCTTTCTGGGATTGCAGCCTGTAAGCTTTAGCGGTCAATTCTGCAATATGTTTCTCTCTATTTTGATCGTCTGGCATTTTAAAAAAGCCTTACCTATTCTGTTAGTACTTTTTGTTACTAAAACTATTTACAGTTTAATTGATAAGATCAATTTAGTAATGTAATCAAGATAAACAATATATAATTATAAAATCTGTTTTAAAAAAAGTTTTGTTCTGTCATGGTTTGGATTAGTAAAAAAATGCTCTGGTGTTCCAGTTTCAAGAATTTTTCCTTCGTCCATAAATATAACTCTATCGGCAACCTCTCTTGCAAATCCCATCTCATGCGTAACCACAACCATGGTCATGCCCTCTTTTGCGAGAGTTTTCATTACATCTAAAACCTCTCCTATCATTTCAGGATCAAGAGCTGATGTAGGCTCGTCAAATAGCATAGCTTTAGGGTTCATGGCAAGTGCTCTTGCTATTGCAACTCTTTGCTGTTGTCCCCCAGAAAGTTGATCAGGATAGACATTTTTTTTATCAGCAATTCCAACTTTATTAAGAAGCTTCATGGTTATTTCATCAGCTTCAGAGCTAGATCTTTTTCGCACAACATTTTGAGCAAGGTTTACATTATCTTTAACTGTTTTGTGGGGAAATAGATTAAATGATTGAAAAACCATACCAACTTCGGCTCGAACCTTATTTATATCTGTTTTAGGGTGCAAAATATCAACGCCATCAATAAGAATATGTCCCTGTTCTGCAGTTTCAAGCCTGTTTAAGCAGCGTAAAAATGTGCTTTTCCCAGAGCCTGAAGGTCCAATAACAACAACAACTTCACCTTTAGCAATATTTGCTGAGACATTAACAAGAGCATTTACCCTGTGGGGTACCATAAAAGTTTTATATACATTGGTTACAGCTATCATATTTTCAACAATCCTTGTAATTCTTGTGGTTTGTGGTGAACATCTTAAAATAAATTTACTTAAACTCAAGAGTACATTGAACGTTTTTCAAGATACTGCAAAAGCATTGAGAGAGAAAATGTTAATACAAGATATAGCAATGCACAGACAAACCACAACTCAAAAGGTTGTAAACTTGTGGTTACAACTTCTCTTGTTGCTTTAGTAAGCTCTCTTATTGCAATAATTCCAAGAAGCGATGAATCTTTAATAAGACTTATAAATTGGCCAGCAAGAGGAGGTAATATTCTTCTGAATGCTTGAGGCAAAATGACGTGATACATACTTTGAGTGTATGTCATACCAAGTGATCTTGATGCTTCAGTTTGACCTCGATGTATTGACTGAATTCCAGAGCGGACAATTTCAGCAACATAAGCACCTGTAAACGTTGCAAGAGATGCAACTCCAAACCACAGCGGTGGAATTTGAGTAATGCCATATCGAGCAAGCATTGTATTGACTAATGTCCCAAGAACAAAATACCAGATGAAAATCTGAACAAGCAGTGGTGAGCCACGAACAAGCTCAATATAAGTTATTGCAAGCCATTTAAATGCAGGATTTGATGAAATTCTTGCAAGACCTGTAAAAAGTCCAAGAACTATGCCAAATAGAATAGCAATAAAGCTAACATATAGAGTAAGCCATAAACCTTGAAGTAGAATTCCCACTTTCCACTGCTTGTATGATGCAATTGTATCCCCTGCAAAAACAAGGTCTCCTTCAGATACTTTTACATCTTTTGATGGTTCATTGCTTTCTATTGTATATTCTTTTTTTTCTCCACCCTCTTCAGTGATGTAGATAGTCGTATTAGCATTATTAGTTTTAATAGAATCAACAGTCCCAGCATATTCAGTTTTAACAGCAACCTCTTCATTATAAAAAAAATACTGTGGAACTCTAAACCACCGCCAAGTATAATCAATCTTTAATGTGCAATAGTATAGCCCGCCAATAAAAATTGAAATTACTAAAAAAAAGACCAATACCCACAGATAATAGGCTCTTGCTTGTTGTTTCTGAAGAAGAGATGTTGAGGAATTCATTTATTGGCACAACTCCTGTATTATTAATTTATAATTAATCAAATAAATATTCTTAATGCACTTTAATAGTTGAAGGAATAGATTTGACAACTTTATAAAAGTTGTCAAATCTTGGATTAGGTGGTTTTAGGTTACTGAACGTTTTTAATCCAATCAGTTGATTTTATCCATTTGTTGTATATAGTATCGTATCTACCATCATTTTTGAGTTGCGTTAGGAAATTATTGAGGAAATTTAAGAAATCTGGATCACCTTTGTTGATTGCCCATGCAAGAGGTTCATAAGTAAACGGTTGATCTAAAAAAAGAACTTTTCCTTCACCTTGCTGTGCCATAAATACAACACAATATGGAAGATCATAAACAAACGCATCTGCTTTACCATTTACAACTTCAAGAACACCTTCTGTTTCAGTTTCAAAGGATTTGTATGTTGCTTTGGGAATTTTAGTTTTTACAGCAGCTTCACCAGTAGTTCCAAGTTTAGAAGTTACAATAAACTTGGGATCGTTTAGGTCTTTATAAGATTTTACTACTCCATCATGCTTTTTATTCAATATAATTGTCTGCCCTACAATAATATATGGGTCTGCAAAATTGACTTTAAGGTTTCTCTCTTGGGTAACAGTCATACCGCTCATTATGATGTCAAATTTGTCTGTAAGCATTGATGGAATTATTCCATCATAAGCCGTATTTACTGGAACAAATTTAACTCCCATTGCCTTTGCCATCTCTTTTGCAATGTCAATGTCAAAACCTACGAAATTACCCTTTTTGTCAGTCATTTCAAATGGCATATAGCCAGCTTCAAATCCAACCCTAAGTTCGCCTTTTTTAAGCACTTTTTCTAAGGTCGATTTTTGTGCAAGCTCAATATCAGCCGCAATTACAGTTGAAGTAAAGACTATAAATCCCATTGTTAATGCAAGTAGTGCTGTCAAACTTTTTTTCATTTTTTAAAGCCTCCTAAAAATTTGGAATAACAATTATTAAAAAAATAACTGTTATTAAAATTAGATAAAAAATTAAGAAAAAAACATTAAATTAATAACAAAAAACGCCTATTTTCTGATAACAGAAATTTTTTATTCTGTATATTAAGATCAGGATAAAGTAAAGTATCTTTAAGATATTAAACTTTCCATAAACTCAAAATATAAATGCAAAAAGGAAAATATAATGTGAGAAAGCTTAAAAATTATCCATGAAGAGCCATACCCGCACCTTTAAAAGCTGCTTCTGACATTATCTCAGCAAGAGTTGGGTGGGCATGAATGGTATGAGCAATATCTGATACAGTTAGTCCTTTATTAACAGCAAGAGTTGCTTCAGCAATTAGATCTGTGGCATGAGCTCCTGTTATATGAACTCCAAGAACCTTACCGGTTGAGGTTTCGGCTATAATTTTAGCTTCTCCTGCAATCTCTCCAATAACATGAGCCTTTCCAAGACTTCTAAAATTAACTGTTGAGCATTTGACATCTATTCCTTGAGATTTTGCCTGCGATTCTGTTAATCCAACATTGCCAATTTCTGGCATAGTAAAAATAGCACCTGGCACAGCACTATAATCCATTTTAATTCTTCCATTATCGCCAGAATTTTTTACATCGTCTGATTTAATATCTATAGAGTTGCCATCTATAATAGAACTCATAGCATTTTGTGCTGCCACCATACCTTCATGGGAAGCAACATGAGCAAGCATAATTCTCTGTGGTCCTAAAATATCACCGATAGCGTAAACTCCAGAAATCGAGGTCTCCATATAGTCATTTACATCAATCCATCCTTTCTCATTTGTTTTAAGACCAATGTTTTCAAGACCTAAATTAGAAGCAAGCGGAGAACGACCTATGCAGACAGCCATTTTATCTGCTTCAAGTATCTGAGATTGCTGATTTGAACCTTTTACTATTTTTTCAGCCTTGTTCGAAAATGGCGAAATTCCAAGCGTTAAAATAAGCTTTCCATCTCTTTTTTCCGCTTTTTCAACAACCTGATCCGTAATTATTTTAATCTTTCTTTTCTTCATCTCCCGCTGAAGAGTCGCAGAGCATGATTCATCAACACTTGGAAGAGGTAATATCCTTGACATAGCCTCGATTACCGTAACGTTTGAACCCAAAGATGATAAAATACAAGCAAATTCACAGCCAATGACACCGCCGCCAACGATTACAATTGATTTTGGAATCTCATTTAGGCTTAAAAGATGGTTGCTTGAAAGTATTGATTCGCCATCAAATGGAAAAGCTCCAATATTTAAAGGTACTGTGCCGGTTGCAATGATTAAGCTATCATAATAAATCTCTTTGTGCTTACAGCTATTAATATCAAAATTTTTTCCACAATTATTAGTGTTATCATCTCCATTTACGTCAACTACCGCAACAACTCCCCTACCCTTTAAGTAGCCTCTGCCCTGTTCAAAATTAATTTTTGC
Source organism: Desulfamplus sp. (assembly GCA_015233755.1). Taxonomy (GTDB): domain Bacteria; phylum Desulfobacterota; class Desulfobacteria; order Desulfobacterales; family Desulfobacteraceae; genus Desulfamplus. The sequence continues at coordinate 25,197 of JADFXA010000004.1, forward strand.
ATGTTGAAGCAAAGATAAAATACCTTTTCGCTGCATCTCAACAATCTTTTGCTTTCTTGCCATGATTGCTTTCATGTCAGGATTTACAGCTCCCTCAACCTTAATCCCAAACTCATTTGCCTCACTAAATTTAAGATAAAGATCTGCTGAGGTTTTCATAATCTTTGATGGAATGCAGCCCCAATTAAGACATGTACCTCCAGGATGTTCCTTTTCAATAACTGTGACCTCTGCTCCAAGTGTTGCCGCTCTAAGTGCCGCTACATACCCTCCTGGTCCTGCTCCAATAACAACTACTCTTTTTTTTTCCATAGTATCAATTCCTTAATTTATATTTGTTCAAAATAACTAAAATGAAGCTTCTTGCCTCAAGCTACGGGGTATCTTAAAAACATTACAACGCCCCAAGGACGGCATGACCCGCGGCTTCCAATCAATTCGCAATCAATTACAAAAAGCTCTTTTTTGCTTCATTGTAGAGGATATTAATCAC
>JADFXA010000050.1 GCA_015233755.1 Desulfamplus sp.
CTGCCGTTATTCTTCTTGTGTGGTGCCACATAAGAAAATTGAAAATGGCTTTTACTTTAAAAGAGCATCTTTTTATTGCACTTCAAGGTGCTCTTCTGTTTGCTCTCAATTACTGGCTCTTTTATCTTGCAGAACTCTATCTTACCAGCGGACTTGCTGCGGTAATCTTTTCGACCATAATAGTTATGAATATGGTAAATGGTGCCATCTTTCTTAAAAAACCATTTGATTCAAGGGTAATTATAGGCGGAATACTTGGTCTTTGCGGAATATCACTTGTATTTAAACCAGAGCTTTCTGGTTTAAATATTAACCTATTCGATATCATTGATTTAGATAACAGATTTAATCCAATATATGGATTTTATAATGGGGATGGATTAGAGATGGTTAATGGAGCGGTAAAGGGTATTTTGATATGCTTTGTAGCCACAATTTTCGCCTCGTTTGGTAATATTGTTTCTGCTCGAAACCAAAAACATGGTTTACCTGTTATCCAGACAAATGCCTATGGCATGGCTTATGGTGCAATACTTATGCTCTCTATAGCGTTGTTTACTGGTAAATCTTTTGATTTTGTAGTATCAACTCAATATATAACGGCTCTTATCTATCTTGCGATATTTGGCTCAATAGTGGCATTTGGCTGTTACCTATCATTGATAGGGCGTATTGGTCCAGACAGAGCTGCATATTCTACGTTGCTCTTCCCAATTGTAGCGCTTATAATATCTACTGTATGGGAAGACTATCATTGGTCAAATGAGGCTATCTTGGGAGTTATTCTGATTCTTAGCGGAAACCTTATGATGGTAAAAAAGCCATCTTTTAAAGCTCTAAATATTAATATTCTAAAATGGGAAGTTGTAGTTCGGCTTAAAAATAGATATAAAGTATCAACATGTTAAAACAAGATTCATTTAAAGCATCAAAAAAGCCCCCTTTATATGAGAATATAGCAAGCCGTATTGTAGGACTTGTAGATGAAGGCACTTTTCTTCCCGGAGATAAAGTGCCTTCAATACGCCAATTGAGCCAGCAATTTAATGTCAGTATAAATACAGTAAAAATGGCTTATGGATTTCTCGAAGATAGACGGGTTATTGAATCAAGACCTCAATCAGGTTATTATGTTAAAGCTCGACTTACTGGAATTCCTAAGGAGCCTCAAGTTGACAATCAGAGGCTTAACCCTTCTGAAATAACCTCAAGTGATATTGTGATTCAGGTTATGGGAGATGTAATGAACCATAACCTTATCCAATTTGGTGCTGCCATACCAGACCCTGATCTTATTCCTGTTGATAAACTTAACAGGATGCTCTCAACTGAAAGCCGAAGATTTAAAGAAGAGAGTACAGGCTATGCAATGCCACCGGGTAATGTAAAACTTAGAACACAAATTGCCAGATTAATGATGAGAGCTGGTTGCACTTTAACTCCAGATGATATAATCATTACCAACGGTGCAACTGAAGCTGTTTTTCTTGCTCTTAGAACTCTGTGCAAACCAGGGGACACTCTTATCATTGGAACTCCAATTTATTTTAATTTCTTGCAATTAATCCAGAGCCTTGGAATACGGGTTCTTGAGATACCAATGTCTCCAGTAGATGGAATAAACCCTGACGCTGTAGAGTCAGCAGTTGAGCAGCACAAAGTGCAAGCATGTATGGTAATATCAAATTTCAACAACCCTTTGGGAAATTGTATGCCAGACAAGCAAAAACAGAGGCTTCTTGATGTTCTTAAAAAACATGGTGTTCCTTTAATTGAGGACGATATTAATGGTGATTTATCGTTTTCAGCTCAACGACCTTCAGTTACCAAATCATTTGACACCAAAGGAGATGTCATACTCTGTTCATCTTTTTCAAAGACATTAGCACCTGGTTATCGCCTTGGGTGGATTGCCCCTGGTCGATATTTTGATGCTGTTAAGCGTCAAAAACTTGTTACCAATATAGCTTCGCCAACTCCTACACAGCTTGCGATAGCCGAATTTTTTATAAGTGGTGGGTATGAGCATCACTTAAGATCAATAAGAAAAATTTACGCAAAAAAGGTAGCTCAGATGGCTGATGCTATAGCTAACCATTTTCCTAAAGAGACAAGGATTACACGCCCTCAAGGAGGATTTACACTTTGGGTTGAACTACCAGAAAAAGCTGATAGCTTAAAACTTTACAACATGGCTCACAGTAAAGGAATTTCAATTGCACCGGGTCATATTTTCTCAACAACAGATAATTTTAGGCATCATATCAGGCTCAACGCAGCTCTATGGTCAGATAAGACAAAATGGGCAGTTGAAGAGTTGGGGAAAATGGTGAGCGAGATTGTTTAAGATAAAACTATTAGCAACTATAACCAAATAGAATCACACGCACTAATGCAACTTCACTTGGGTTTACGATTTTATAATATAAAAATTTTTCCTGATAATCTAAGGCGTTGGTTTTTATGACAAAACGGATAATAAATAATAAAGAGACATCAACTAAGGGTTTTGAACATCTATACCCCTTTAAATCAAATTTTTTGACTATCAATAGAAATAGATTAAATGAAGATATTAAAGAAGATAGTGGAATTGATGAAGATAATATTAATGGACATGGATACAAGATGCACTATCTTGATGAAGGGATAGGCAAGCCTGTTTTAATGCTTCACGGTAATCCAACATGGTCATTCTATTTCAGGCATCTTGTCAAAGAGCTTTCAGCTAAAGGATATAGGACAATTGTTCCTGATCATATTGGATGTGGATTTTCAGACAAACCATCTGCCTCTAATTATGATTATACCCTAAAAAGCAGAGTCCAAGATATTAATTCTCTTGTAAATCAACTAAAACTTAAATCTGATGAAAAAATCTCCTTGATTGTCCACGATTGGGGAGGAATGATAGGGCTTTTTTGGGCATTACAAAATTTTGAAAGGATTGATAAAATTGTCATTACAAACACATCGGGCTTTTTTTTGCCAAGCGATAAGAGATTTCCTTTTAGATTATGGCTTATTAAATACTTGAGAGCATTTGCTATCCCAGGGGTTTTGGGGCTGAATATATTTTCCCGTGCTGCCCTCTACATGGCGCCTTTTAAGAAATTACCTAAAGATGTTAAACGTGGACTTGTTGCCCCCTATAACTCATGGAAAAATAGAGTTGCAACATTAAAATTTGTTCAAGATATTCCGATTACAGAAAAAGATAGAAGTTATGAGCTTGTGAAATATGTTGATACTAATCTTCCAAAATTAAAAAAGATTCCTATGGTTATCTTGTGGGGAGAGCACGATTTTGTATTTGATCTCTCATTCTTAAGAGAGTGGAAGCTAAGATTCCCCAAAGTGTCTGTATATCTTTTTAAAGATGCAGGACACTACCTTTTTGAAGATAAGCCCCATGAAACTTGTGAAATTATCAAAAAATTCTTTTCTAATTATTAGAGTTACCGCAAAATTTTAGTTGAAGCCTTAAATTTAATGGAAAAAAAAATGAGTTCTGAAGGCGGTCAAGTTTTTGTTTATAGATGTCAAGAGAATAAGGATCGTAAATGGCAAATAAAAGTTGGTCGGATCTTGTAAAAGATCACAAAATACTTCTTATCATTATTATTGTAGGCTTTTTTCTTATTGAGATTGAAATTTTTGCTGTTGCTGTTATGAAATCAGGCAGACAATCATGGATGAACATAACCAGAAAGGAGTCTGATGAAATAATTTATCAGGTTAAAGGTTCTACATTAACTAATTTTAATAAATACTATTTTGAAAACACATTTGGTCCTATCGACAACTATAATATAAAAATTGTTAGCCAAGATGTCCCTTTTCCTTTCAGAGGTTGGTTTGCAGCAGCGATTGGAATTCCTGTTGGGTTAATTCTTCTTTTAGCATTTGTATTGAAAGCTGTAATGGTTATGATTTACGGTAGTAAGAGAGGAGAAAACTATAGTGAAGCCCAAAATGAAGTTTATAATGATGGCGATCAAGTCAATAAAGCTGCAGAAGATGGTATTAATGATCAAAATTCAAATCAAGACGATAGAAAATCTAACCAGGCTGATATGAAATCTCATATCAAATTTGGGACTGCCGAGGGTGTCGGAAGTATAATGGATCAGATAAGTCGTCTTAATATCTTTATAATTGGATTTTTTGTTATATCAGGATTAATGCTATATCTTGTAATTCCAGATATGCTCTCATTTCTTGCTAAAGCTGGTATTGAGACGCTTTTAAACTTTAAATGGTTTTTCATTGCTCTGTTTGCTGGATGTTTTTTCTTATTTGCTTGGTTTATGTATATGAAGTATCAACTTGCTAAGAAAAGCATGGATTCTCAAACTGAAATCAGAAAATATGAAATTAAGATGGAATATGCAAAGTTTAACGCTCAAGCTGCTCTTGAATATAGAAGAGCTACTGGCCAAGATGCACCACAAGCTCTTATAGGTTATTCTGATGTTGAATATGAAGAGGAAAGCGAAGGTAAACAAAACACAGAAGTTAATAGTCAACAAAAAGTAGGTTAGGTTAATAAATCAAAGATTAAACGGTGAATTTCATGCAGATTATCACAACCCATAAAGGAACTGATTTTGATGCCCTTGCATCTTTAGTTGCTGGTACAATTTTATATCCCGGTGCAAAACCTGTGCTTCCGGGATCTGTAAATCCTAACCTTAAATCTTTTATCTCAATCCATAAAGACCTGTTTGGTTTTTACTCTCCAAAGGAGATTAAACTCAACGAAGTTGGAACATTAATTATTGTTGACACAAACTCATGGAAAAGGCTTGATGGAATGGCTCCTTTACAAAAAAAGGATAATGTCAAAGTCATCAATTGGGATCACCACCCAGCAGGAGATATAGATGCCCACGAAGTTCATCGAGAAGAAGTGGGTGCAAATATAACGATAATGATCCGTGAGCTTGAACGACAACGTAAATTGATTACTCCAATACAGGCATCTCTATTTTTGATGGGGCTTTACGAAGATACAGGAAACATGACCTTTACATCAACAACTCCAAGTGATGCAAGGGCTGCTGCCTATCTTCTTGAGAGAAAAGCTGATCTTCAAATTTTATCTACATTTTTACGTCATGCTTATGGGAAAAAACAGAAAGATATTCTGTTTGAGATGATTCAACATGCCCAGCGTCAAGAGATTGGTGGCTATAGCATAAGTATCTCAAGAATGGATGTTGAAGGTCATATCCAGAGCTTATCTGTTGTTTTGCAGATGTATAGAGAGATTGTTAATGTTGATGCAGCTTTTGGAATTTTTAGGGATACAGAGAGAGACTCTTGCATGGTAATAGGAAGAAGCAATATAGAGCAGCTCAATATTGGACTTATAATGAGAAGTATGGGCGGTGGTGGTCATCCAGGAGCTGGTTCTGCTTTGCTCAAATCAACAAATCCTGATGTCATAGAAGAGATGATTATTGAGATGGTTAAAGGCAATCAACAATCATCTGTCATGTTAAGCGATATAATGTCATATCCTGTTGTTACTGTCTCTGAAGATACCCCAGTTGAAGAGGTGGCAATGATTTTAAGGGAGACTGGTTGTTCTGGAGTTCCAGTAGTTGATAGTGAAGAGCATATTGTTGGTATTATTTCACGAAGAGATTTTAGAAAGATAAGAAAAGACAATCAGATGCAATATCCTGTTAAGGCATTTATGAGCCGTGATATAATAACTATTGAACATAACAAAAGTGCAATTGATGCTGCACGACTTATGATAAAGCATGACATTGGGAGGATTCCAGTTATCAAAGACGATAGACTTATTGGCATTGTAACAAGATCAGATGCCATGCTCTATTTTTATGATCTCTTGCCAGATTAAATGTCTTTATTATTTAGACTAATAGGGCTTTTGAACAAATTCAATTAACCCATTGATTTTACTTTATAGCGAATAGTTTTTTGCATGAGGTAAAATTTTCATAAAAAAATCACTTTATTATTGGCATTGAGGTCTTTGTTATCTCTTGCTTTCCAAGCATCACCTTATTATCAACTATTGCAAGGCTAAATTTTGCATCACTAAACCGTAAAGTTTGGGGCGTTAAAGTTGCTTGAACTCTTATATAGGTTCCATTCTTTCCAGTTAGATATAAAGTTGCCCCAAACCTATAAACTGAACAATCTGATATAGATGATTGGATAGAAATTTCATTTGAGCCTGCAAAATTGTCACATGTAGCTTTTCCACCGGACTCAACATAAATAGTGTTTTTACCAGAAGAGCCAAATATTTTTGTGTAAGCTCCATAAGGAACTGGGAAAATGGGAGATTTATCTGTAAGAATTAAGTAATCAGTTATATTTTTAGGTTGTACGTTTATAATAGGAGCAATAAAAATTTTTGTAACATCAATATTATCTATAGCAGAAGATGCCTCTGTGATCTCTTGCTCGTTTTCACCAACACCAAACAGTATCCTTTCTCCATTCATAAATACAGATAGGCTTCCATCTGTAAAGTAGATTGTCTGGGCAACATCTTTGGCTTCAATAGAGAGAGTTGTATTATCTGAGCTTGCAAGATAGACCGTATTACCTGATTTATATACAATAAATTTAGCTGCTTCTTGTTGAAATACTATAATATTTGGTGCATTTTCGTTTTTGAATATAACATTTGAGTTAGGAGCAATTTTAACAATATTACCACCAGTAGAGCCTTTAACTTCAACATATCCACCAGAAGGTATTTGGAATGGAGCAGAACTATCAGTAAGAGTTACATAGCTATTTAAACCATTATCTATTTTTTTATATAACATTACATAACTGTTATCTGGCATCTTTACAAGTGAAGGGTCAGCACCCGGTATAAACCTATCAGACTCTTGAGTCCAAGTATTGCCTTTATCTTTTGATATAAAACTTTTTGACATATAGATACGAACAGTACCATCAGGCATAACTCCAAGCTCAGGAATACCACCTGCACTAAATTCAACGCCTGTGAGCGTAAATTCATAGCCATTGGTACTTTTAGCCAGTAATACCTTGTTTGTTGTTCCTTGAGCAAGGGCCATAAGCCATGTTCCATCAGGCAACTGTACAACTGATGGATCTGTTACCCCTTCCACTTCAATTACCTTTTGTTCAAGAGTATAATCAAGTCCGTTGTCAGAAATGGCACTATAGATAGGGTGTCCGCTTCCCTGACCCGGAGTAGGTGGACTTACAAAGTTTCCCTCAAAGAAAAACAGGCGGTAACGTCCATCTGTAAGTTTTACAACGTCAGGGTCAACGGCATTACCATTAAACTTACCGTCTATTTTTACACAATCTACTATTTCAAAGACGCCGGTATCACTTTCTTTTGCTGCAAAAATTCCATGATGACCTGGTTCTCCGTTTACAAAATAGAACCAAAATTTCCCGTCAACCCCTATAAATCCGTCAGGCACAGATGCAGGAGCTAAAAGCAGACGATTTTCGGCAGTAAATGAATAAGCATCATTGCTGTATGCTCTATAGACTTGATGATTTGCTAAAGGAGATGGTTGGGTTGCATCTCCAGCACTGCATAGCTCTGTCTCATTTGAAGAGTCGTCATTATAGGGTGATTTTATGATTGATGGGCTTGAAACTGATGTTGTGTCGGAAAAATCAGGCGATATCGTATTGTCAATAACAGTAATAAAATCTGCATCATCTGCTGGTTCAACGCCATTAGTTATAACAGCTCTTCTGATAACCTCTTTGCCATTAATGTTTTTAGAAACATAGAGCCAGACATCGTTGTTATCTAAAGCAATAGCACCTGGAACACCACCTGAATTATTGCTTATTACTCTATTTTTAGCTCCATCGGGACTTACATATTCACCATTTAGAGCTGATGATGTGAAGAGCCAGACATTACTGCCTGAAGAGAGATACAATAGATAGGTTCCATCTGCTCTTTTAACAATTTCAGGATCGCTCATTCCACCAGAGTTTAGAGTAACGTTTACCCTATCTCCTGGAGATTGAGTAAATGATGTTAAATTAGAGTTATTAGCAATAGCAGAGTGTATTGCCTTAACACATGGAAATGAAGAGCAGCTTGCAGGGTCTTGCCCAATGATTCCGGGCAGATAGAATAGATATAAATCTTGTTCTGACACTATCAAAGATGGATCTACATAACCACCGCTATCTGTAGAGCTGCTTAGTGAAACACTATTTTCTTCAATTACCTCTAAGCAATCATTTAATTTAGCGACATGTTTTTGACCAGTGTGAAAAATATAGATAGCATTGTTATAGTAAACAAGTTCTGGAACGCTTCCTGAGATTGGTTCAAAATTATCAATAAGAGTCCATGATAAACCGTCATTTGATCCTGCTAAATATATCTTATGATTTTGTGGTTGGGAGTTTTCAGGTGTATGGGCATGAAAAGAGAGCAAATAGCTATAGTCAGATATTTTTGAATCAATGCATGTTGCTGCCCAATTATAGCTTGGTAGCAGTAAAATGGTTCCAAAAGTTAAACTCATTAAAATTATAGATACAAAATTTTTGTTCAATGAAACTATATTTAACATTATAATATTAAACTTTTTCATATCGCATTTCCTCCTAATAAAGGTTATAAATTTGTTTCTATAAAAGTTAGAATTTATAGCTTAATATAAATTACTCCCTATCTTGAGTGGGCATAATATCCTCTTTACCCAATTTTTTGGCAGCCCAAATAGCAAGTTGTTCTCTAAATATCTTTGAGTTATGTCTTATATCAACTGGAAAAGCTTTGTGGATAAAAATATGTTTTATATCTTGCGTTAAAGGGTGGGACTCTGCAAGCTCAAACAGCTCTTCAATAAATGCTTCACTATCTTTGACAGGTATAGATGGCTCAACGCAGATAATAGGTACCTGCATATCTTTTGGTCCAACTCCAACTAATGCGCTTCTAAAAACATGTTTATGGTTATTGAAGACTGCTTCACAAGGAATAGTAAAAAGTGTGCCGTTAGAGGTTATTACTCGCTGACTTTTTCTACCGCAAAACCATATTCGTCCTTTGCCGTCCCGCCAACCAAGATCACCCATTCTGTGCCATGCTATTCCATCACTATCATTAATTTTGGCAAAAAGATCGGCTCGTGGATTTTGAAAATAGTGTTGTGTTACAAGAGGTGCTTTTACCACAATCTCCCCAACATCGTTTGCTTCAACTAAAAGATCGTTTGACCACTGCCCAATATGTTCATCACTAATTTTAATGATTTCAACTTGAGTGTCGCAAATGGGTCTCCCAATACAGATACCAAAGCCCTGTTCTGTTAATTTTCTTGTCTCTTGGAGGATTTCATGGCTTCCAATTGAGATAACAGGAACGGCCTCAGTTGCCCCATAAGGTGTGTGAATTTCAACTTCAGGTATTAACATAGCTGAAAATTGTTCAATGTTTGAAGGCGTTACAGGTGCACCTGCCGACACTACACGCCGCAACGATGGCAAAATAATTTCGTTCTCTTTTCCATATTTTCCAACTCTATTAAGAAGTGCAGGGGATGCAAACATATTGGTTACACCATGATCTTCAATCGCTTCTATTATCTTTTCAGGATTGGCAAGGGCGGGTTTTGTTGGATCCATATCTGGTATCACCGCAGTCATACCCAAAGCTGGATCAAAAAGCGCAAATAGAGGAAATGTAGGAAGATCAATCTCGTCCTCTCCAATATTAAAATGCTCCTGTATCTGTCTTATCTGTGCATCAAAGTTGTTATGTGTGTAAATAACACCTTTAGCAGGTCCTGTGCTTCCTGTTGTGAAGAGAATCGCAGCTATTTCATCTCTAAATGTTGACACTGTTGGAAAAGGTTTATCTTCAGCTCTAAAAAGATGCTTTAGTGTGTAGCCATTCCAAAACCACCTTGTACCAGCTGTTATCCATATCTTTACAGACTTAAAATATTGTGGTCGGATTAATCTTAGTAAGTGTGCTTTTGGAATACCAATAAATGCCTCTGGATGGCTCTGTCTAAAACATGAGAGCATTCTGTTTATTCCCATTCCGGGATCAACTACAACAGGAACTGCACCAATTTTGAATAGTGCAAATGTTGTGCAGAAAAAATCCATTCCCGGAGAGACCATAAGAATGGTTCTTGTGCCTCTTTTAATTCCAACATCTCTTAATCCATATGCAAGGTAGTCTGACTCTGTCTCAAGCTGGGCAAAGGTCATTTGACTATATAGCACCCTGCCATAATCATCTCTTGATGAAGGATAGACAATTGCCCTTTTGTATGGATGTTTTATGCTATTTTTTTTGAGCCAGTTGGAAATATTAACAGTGTCGCTCATCTCAGTGTCGTTCATTTAATTCTCTTTTTATGTTAATAATTACAGATAATATTATTTTGCTTAATTTATCACTTTATCTTATTTTAGTCTTTTGTGATACTATTTTGTGTAGATTTTATATTTAATTTTATATTTATTTTTTACTCCAGATTATTTTCTTTGTAAACTTCAAACTGTTCTCCTCTTAATTTGCTTATTACATTTAGGCAATGTATTTTATAATAGATTGTCGGGATTAACTTCATGCTTTTATGTTAAGGATAGTTCAAAACACTATTTTTAAATAACCCGTTTGTTTATAATATCTGATATTAATGAGTTTTGGTGGTTTTATGAATTGGACTATAGGTCGTATTATAGATTTTGAATATTTTCTAAGACAAGATATGAGATGCAGCGATAATGAGTATCTTAAAAAAAGAGATAGAGATATTTATATCAACTATATTGTACCCAAAGGGGTAACATCACGTAAAGAGATGCTTTTTTTATGGCTTAAGGCAATTAAAGATTCAATTAACAATAGAGATAATAACTCAAATATTTTTATTGGAGATATGTATGAAGAGTCTTTAACTATTTTAAAAGCTATTTTTATCATTATTGGAGTTATGACTGGAATATCATTATGTGTAGTTTTTTTTTCATACACGGGTCAACAACCACTAAACGTTGCCTATTTTTTTGCTCTCACACTGCTTCCTCAGATTTGTCTGCTTTTAATACTTTCAGCCTCTTTTATAATCTCACGACTTAAACCTTATATTAAGATGCCAGCAACTGTTAGATCAAACGCCTCTCGATCTCTATTAATATATCCTTTAATTGGATTGATTATTGAGAATATTTTTATCTCTATTAAAAAAAGAACAATCGAAAAACTATTTGTAGAACGTTCCGCAGAAGAAAGAGAGCTTTTTATATCAACTATTGGCATTATTAGACAAGAGCATCAAGTTTATGGCTCTCTTTTTCTAATACAGACTTTTATTTTAATGCAAATTTTTGGGATAGCTTTTAACTTAGGGG
>JADFXA010000051.1:0-1582 GCA_015233755.1 Desulfamplus sp.
ACCATGCTTTTATCGGGAAGTTTTGCCTCTTTAACCATCTCTCTTCTCCATACAATATCTTGACCCGCACTAAGAAAACGGTTGAGAAAATCATATTTAGAGGCAATACTGTCAAACATATCTTTTATAAAATCAAGTTCTACGCCCATTATTGACAATCCTGTATTATGAGTTAATTTACAGTGTTTAAAAAAATAGTCTGTTAAAATTTAAAATTCACGCTTTTATAAAATTAGTTTGTTTATCAAAGTTTGCCTGTTTGTCAAATTTAAAATGATTTAAGGGAATAGTATGTCAGAGAAACGTGATTATTATGAGATACTCGGAGTCTCAAGAGACGCAACAAAGGATGAACTAAAATCAACATACCGAAAACTTGCAATTAAATATCATCCTGATAAAAATCCCGGAAATAAAGAAGCCGAAGAGAAATTCAAAGAGGCATCTGAAGCCTATAGTGTTCTTTCAGATGATCAAAAACGACAGATCTACAATCAATATGGCCACAAAGGACTTGAAGGCTCTAATTTTTCTACTAATGTTAATTTTGAGGATATCTTCTCAGGATTTGGTAATATTTTTGAAGAGTTCTTTGGCTTTAACAGTTCAGGTGGAAGAAGTGGAGGCTCAAGAGTTCAAAGAGGATCTGACCTTCGCTATGATATGACACTTGAGTTCATGGAAGCTGCTTTTGGTATTGAGAAAGAGATTGACATAAGAAAATATGACGTGTGCGATTTTTGTAGTGGAAGTGGATGCAAAGAAGGCACGCAACCAGAAGTATGCTCACAGTGTCATGGCACAGGACAATTTGTGCAAAGCCAAGGCTTTTTCAAAGTTAAGACTACCTGCCCATATTGTAGAGGTAAGGGTAGATCAATACCTAATCCATGCAGCAAATGTGTTGGATCAGGAAGAATGGAGATTACAAAGAGAGTTTCGGTAAAGATACCTGGTGGTGTTGATAATGGAGCAAAACTTAGACTTACAGGTGAAGGTGAGGCAAGTATGTCAGGTGGTCCTCCGGGTGATCTCTATGTATTTATACAAGTTAAGCCTCATAAATTCTTCAGGCGTGAAGGCAGTGATGTTATATGTGTTGCAGATATATCATTTATACAAGCAGCACTTGGAGATGAAATAACACTACCTACGCTTCAAGGTGAAAAGAATCTTGAAATCCCAAAAGGCACACAGTATGGAGATACTTTCAGGCTAAAGGGAGAGGGCATTCCTTCACTTAGAACAGGAAGAAGAGGAGATCAGATAGTTCAGGTAAATATAAAAACTCCCACAGGGCTGTCCAAGAAACAGGAGAAACTGTTACAAGAGTTTGATAAGCTTGATGCTAATAAAATAACTAACAGACTGAAAAGTCTTTTCAAAGGATTGTAGTTCTTTTTAATAAACTCAATAGGGCTATAGCAACATATTATTGAAGATACCAATCAATATGTTGGAAAAAAAGGAGTTTTAATATGTTTGAGTTAAAGGTAAAGACAAGTTTTGCTGCAGCACACAAATTGACAATGGTTGGGCAAAAATGTGAAAATCTACATGGACATAATTGGGATATTGAAGT
>JADFXA010000051.1:1681-3207 GCA_015233755.1 Desulfamplus sp.
ACAATGGTTGGGCAAAAATGTGAAAATCTACATGGACATAATTGGGATATTGAAGTTTATGTTGCTGGGGATAAATTAAACTCGGCTGGGGTTCTTGTAGATTTTGGAGATATAAAAAAGGGAGTCAGAGATATTATGACAGAGCTTGACCATAAATATCTTAATGAACTCGAAGCCTTTGAATCTATGCAACCATCTTCAGAACGTATTGCAATATATATTGCCCAAAAACTTGAGAAACGTCTTAAGGAGTTAAATGAGAGCATAAGAGTCTCAAGGGTATCTGCATGGGAATCAGCAGATTCTTGTGCAACCTATATTCCATAAACTATTCTTTAGAAGCCAATACACTTAGCTTCTATATACTTAAAGCTGGAATAAATTGAAGCTGCTATATACTTTAAGGATGCTCATATTTAGGAAGAGTAGTATTTGCTATAAAAAAGAGATGTGTCAGGATGCTTTTGTAAAAAGCGTTTAATAAGATACTTCAACAAAAGTAATACAACCATGACAATATTTTTAACTCCTAAGCGTTGCCAGCGTCTTGCAGATACAACTGCTTTACCAAATAAAAAGACCTGATCCCCCAATGAATTTAACCTGATGGAGAATTCAACATCTTCCATCAGGGGAATATCTGGAAAAATATCATAACGAACTACAGGTTCGCGGCGAAAAAACTGAACCTGATCCCCAAAGCTGATATTGAAAAAAATAGCTCGCGCATCGTTTAAAAACTCAAGTATCTTTAGCTTAAATCTGTAGGATTTGAGAAAAGCCTGTTTGGCATTTCTATTTAATGTTGACTTATCTGAAAAGTTAAAGTCTGAAAAATTTTCAAACCTACACCCAACAGAACCACCAATTACTGAAGGACGGGAGTTAAGAACTCTTATCATTTTACTGAAGACTTTTGCAGGGATAAAAGTGTCAGCATGAACAATAGCTACAACATCACCTGATGCTTTTATGATTCCCGCTTTGATTTGCCCACCTCTTCCACCTCCCGAATAATATGGCTTATAATGCAATAAAACAGTTGCGCCTGCTTTTTTTGCAAGCTCAACTGTTTTATCCTCTGAGCACCCATCTACAACAATGACCTCATAAATATGGGGAGAACAGAGAATCTTTGATACACATAAATATATATTCTCTTCTTCATTTAGAGTTGGAATTACAACTGAAATGGTACGACAACATTTCAAATTAATTGGGATTTGTCGTTTAAAGAGATTCACTTTAAATTACTTTGCACCCGTCTCTATTGGTCTGCCAGATGGGTCTTGACACCAACCCTTAGTTATACTGTCAGTACACCTATCATCTTTACGATATGTGGTACTCCAACCTTCCCAACCATCAGAAAAATTTCTTACATTTTCATAACCCATTAGATGTGCATACATAAAAGTAAGTGCGGATCTATAACCGCTTCCGCAGTAAAATATCACCTCTTTGTCAAACATACCACCACCATTGCCTGATAGAGTGCTGCTGCTATAAGCTGAAGGTGTTATCTC
>JADFXA010000051.1:3307-11364 GCA_015233755.1 Desulfamplus sp.
TACCACCACCATTGCCTGATAGAGTGCTGCTGCTATAAGCTGAAGGTGTTATCTCTGATTTGATTCCAAAACTATCCCACAATTGCATTATTTCATTATAATTTCTGATAGTTCCATCATAGTCTGCATAAATTCCGCCAGAGTCATCAGCATCATGGCACCAGATAGAATTTGGAATTCTTCCTTTTTGGGCAACATAGCTGTAACCACTTATTTCACCTATATACTCTTTGTAGCTTCTAACATCTGCTAAAAAGAGATTTGCCGTATCTGAATAACGGTTAAATACATCATCAACAGTTGCAATGTATTCTGGCCTTACCTCTCCTGTAAACTTTACGGGAGTTGGTTGATTAATAGTCTCTTCGCTTTTATAACCATCTTTAATCCACTGTTTATAGCCGCCGTTCAGATACCTAACATCTTTTACACCTGCATACATAAGAATCCACCAGAGCCTTGCTGCAAAAATATTACTGGCACTATAAACAACAACTGTTGTATCCTCTGTTATTCCCATATTACCCATAGCCTTGTGAAGATCATTATCAGAAAGAAGGAACCAGCGTGGATAGTCATTCTCATAAATATCGGAATTTGAGTGAATTGAACCTGGAATATGACCAGTCTTGTAGGCAGTAGCATCGTCAAGAGTTCCCCATTCTGTTTCAAATATAAGATATTTATGATTACGGCCGTATGGATAATCAGGCGGTGGAGATGATGTGCTACCATCTTTATGGTATTCAATTAACTGGCTTACCCATTTTGGATGTACAAGTTTTTGATAATTTGCCAATTTTTCCATAGGATAACTTGCTTCATCAGAAGCTGCCCAATCAGATATTGATCCATCATAGTTACTTGTTCTTTCATACCCCATCAGGCGAGTGAGATAATAAGCATATCCACTTCTTATTCCAACTGTGCAATAAGAAACAACCTCTTTATCTTCCGTTACACCTTTAGAATTAAAAAGATATTTCATCTCATGGTAATCTAAAATTGTCTTGTCAGTTTTAAAATACCATGCATATGGAAGTTGAACAGCACCTGTTATGTGTCCACCTCTTGCTTCTCCATAGAGTTGCCAACCGTTGAACTCTTCATCTGTTCTTGTATCAACAACAACAAAATCACTATCTTTTAGGCGAGATTTTATGTGAGTTTTGTCTGATGTTATACTTGAGTTTGCAACTGACTTGAATGTTGAGGGAGTCAAAGTATTACCTCTAATTTCAAGGGTATTTTTATCAGCAATCCATTTATCCCAACCACCATCTAAAATTTTAACCCAGTTACAGCCAAGTGTCTCAAACATCCAAAAAAGCCTTCCAGATGAGCCCCATGATGCTGTGGTATCATCATAGATGATGATTTTAGACTCTCTTGTAACCCCTTTTTGACCAAGTATCTGCTCCAATTGATTTACAGGCAGCAAATTTTTACTGCTATCTACAAACTCTTGCCACCTCATGTTGATAGCACCTGGAATATGCCCTGTATTATAGGCTGTCTCGCTTCTTGTATCCACAATCACTGCGCCACTCTTTGCAAGGTCTTCTGCAGTTGCTATCAATTGACCATTTGGATAGCCTTTCACAACAACTTGTGTTAAAGGTTCAGAGTTTTCTTTCTCTGTAACATCAGAGTCATTACAACCTGCAATCAACATAAGTGATAACAGGATAAAAATTAATACTTTGCCAATACGTAAATTTTTCATAACACAATTTCTCTCCATTAAAATGTTTGCTGTTTAAAAAATATATTAGTTTTTAACAACTTTTTCCCACTCAGCCATTCCTCCCTCAAAGTTTATTGCTTTAGGAAGGTCTTTAAATTCATAACCTGCAAGGTTATGAACCATCCACGCATAACCTGAGCGAATACCACCTGTGCAGTAATAAACAACCTTCTTTTCTATATTTCTACCCTTTGTTCTTATATCTTTATCTTTTATAATGCCCTTGGTTTGGTTATCTTTTTCTAAAATTACTCCATTTTTGACAAGCAAATTTCTTAGCTCTAAAGAGTCAAGCGGAGTTCTATCCTTACCTTTAAAAAAATCTTCCCAAGGTATATGAACAGCATTGGGTAGATGTCCTTTAAACCACTCAATAGTTGAACGCGTATCAACAAGCTGGTACTTATCAGGATTATCGAATATCTCTTTTGCAGAGATATTTATAGAAGCAGTTGGATTTGGAATGTATTTAACAGTTTTAATGTTCTTATTGTCTTTGATATTTATCTGCTCATTATTATTCAGATTCTCTTTAACTTCATCAACTAAAGGGTAATTATTTCTCTCCCACGCCTGAATTCCACCTTTAAGAAGCCTTACCTCACCTTTATGACCTAACCATGCAAAGACCCAACAAGCCCAACCCTCACCTCCCCAACTTTTATCAGCATCGCCATAAACTACAATCTTACTTTCAGCAGAAATCCCAAGTTTTTCAAAGGCTTTTGCCATCCGCTCAGGCGGTAAAATACGATAAGGAATTTGATTTTCATCAGTTGTTGTATAATTTTCCCAGCTAAATGAAATTGAGCCTGGAATATGTGATGTTTCCCAATATTTAATGGGTCTGGCATCTAAAATGACCCAATTTGCAATATCATCTTTAAGTTGACGAGCATCGATTAAACTTATGTTAGATACTGAATTAAAATCAGCCCCTTTGCATATAGATGAGATTGAGAAGATGCAGATAATAAAAATGGTTAGAAATATTCTACTATTACTCATTATTTGTTTGCCTTGGCTTATAATCATTTATGATTTAGATAAAATTTTATGTTTTTAATCTTATGATTTGATTTTTGTCCAATTGATATTAGTTATCTATTTCCTTGTATTTATTCCTATTTTCTATACTTAGGCAGGGTATTGCTTTTAAAAAAATCCTATGTTAATGAGCGTTGCCATGAAAAAAGAGCTATTGGACATATTAAACATTCTAACATTTATTCACTTTGCCAGCATGGGCGGACTTGCCCTCTATGGAATCCATAGAATATGGCTTCTTCTTTGCTGGTTTAAAAGCAGAGCAAAGAGTGAGCCTAATAAACCTCAATTCTCTTTTATAGAGACTCAACCCCTTTCTGAACCAAATAACTACCCTGCTGTTGAAAATAAATTTTTTGTTCAAAAGCAAAGCAATGATGCTGAGAATAGAGTGCTCGTTATAGAGTACCCTTTAGTAACTGTTCAGATTCCTCTTTACAACGAGCCTCTTGTGGCTGCCCGAATTATTGATGCAGCCGCATCTTTTCACTGGCAAAATAGTAAACTTGAGATTCAAATACTTGATGACTCATCTGACCATACAAGCCAAATTGTAAGAGAGCGGGTAAAATATTGGTCAGATAAAGGTGTCTGGATCTATGCAATTTTTCGTGCAAATAGAAAAGGGTATAAAGCAGGTGCTCTTCAAAATGGATTAAAAGAGTCAAGCGGTGAGTTTATCGCTATTTTTGATGCAGACTTTATTCCCCCTGCTGATTTTCTTGAAAAGACAGTTCCACATTTTTATTTTAAAAATTCCAATCTTACTCAAGATAAGACTAAACAAAATAATATTTTTGAAAATAGAAATTTTACAACTAACTCAAGAGCTCAAAAAATTGGAATGGTGCAAACCCGCTGGGGATTTTTGAATTCAAGATATTCTTGGCTGACGAGGCTTCAAACTCTTATGCTCTCTCCCCATTTTGAGATTGAACATAAAATGCGATTTTCCCAACATCTTTTTTTTAACTTTAATGGAACTGCTGGGATATGGAGAAGAGAGGCTATTGAATCAGCTGGAGGTTGGCAAGATGATACTGTAACCGAAGACCTTGATTTAAGCTATAGAGCACAATTATCAGGTTGGAGATTCTTATATCTCAATGATGTTGTTGTGCCATCAGAACTTCCTGTAAAATTATCTGATTTTCGTTCTCAGCAAGAGAGATGGAGTAAAGGGTCAATCCAGACAGCAAGAAAAATTCTTCCAAGTTTACTTTCATCATCAGCGTCATTGAGTGTAAAAATTGAGGCAGTTGCCCATCTTATGGCAAATGTCTGTTGGCTGCTCGGATTCATTGTAACTATAACACTCTACCCCGTAATACTTTACCGTTTAAGTATTGGTATTTGCCAAATTACATGGATAGATATTCCTCTTTTGTGCATATCTTCTGCAATTCTAACCTATTATTTTGTTTATAGTATCTTTAGCCGTCAATCTTATGTTTTGACTGTTCTTCCGCTTCTTCCAATTATCAGTATAGCGCTTTCTCCTTTTTTTGCATTCTCTGTAGTAAAAGGATTGTTTGAAAAGGGCGGCGTATTTGTAAGAACTCCAAAATTTGGATTTTCAGATAGTTCAAAGAGGGATTATAGATGTGAATTACAATAATTTTGTAGGTAAAGAGTATCCAAATTTAATACATAAAGAGTGCAAAGAGTGCCGTGTATGCGTATCTCAATGTGCTTTTCTTCAAAAATATGGGACTCCAGGAAAAGTTGCAGAAGAGTACCTACACTCAATTCCCAAAGAAGACTGCATTACAAATTTAGATAACTATAATAATTGGTTAGAAATATCTTATCAGTGTAGTCTATGCGGCCTCTGTTCTGCTGTGTGTCCTGTAAAATTATCTCCTGACAAGATGTTCTTAGAAATGAGAAGAGAGGCAGTAAATTTTAGCATTGCTCCACTGCCACAACACAAGCCAATTATTGCCTATGAAAAAAAAGGGACATCAAAAAGATACTCATGGTATAGCCTTCCAGATGGGTGCAAAACAGCTCTTTTTCCAGGATGTACTTTTACTGGTACACGTCCTGATTCTACACTCGCTCTTTATGACTCTCTTAAAACTAAAGATCCGACACTTGGCATTGTTCTTGATTGCTGCTGTAAGCCATCTCATGATCTTGGGAGATCATTGTTTTTTAATGAGATGTTTGGAGAGATGAAAACTTGGCTGTTTGAGCATGGGGTTGAAACAATAATTGTTCTTTGCCCAAACTGCTATAAAGTCTTTAAAAATTATGGCTCTCCGCTTCAAGTGGTATCAGTTTACGAACATTTACTCCAACACGATCTTGTATCTACTGTACTTAATAAATTTCCTGCAAAATCAAATTTTTCTCCAATAGAATCAATGAATAGCTCACAGCCTTGCGGTAGATTAAATAAATTAACTAAAAAGGAGGCTTTATTTTCAATCCATGACCCATGTGTGTTGAGAAATGAGCCTGAAATTCAAAATTCTATACGAGAGTTGGTAAAAGCAGCAGGCTTTACTATTAAAGAGATGCCACACAATAAAAGAAAAACTATATGCTGTGGTGAAGGAGGCTCTGTTGGCTTTGTCTGCCCTCAATTTGCATCTAATTGGGGGGAGATACGCAAGAAAGAGGCTGAAGATATAGATAGTAATATATTAGCTTACTGTGCAGGGTGTACTGGAGTTCTCAATAAAAAAATACCTACACATCATGTAATTGATGCACTTTTCTATCCTGAGGCTGTGGTTTCTGGAACTCGTAAGGTTTCTAAAGCACCTTTTACATATATCAACAGGATAAGATTAAAAAGCAACCTCAAGAAACAACATCCAACTCATTTAACACGAGAGCGAGATTTTATTCCTATGTCAAATAATTATGAATCAAATAAAGTATCAAGCTATGAGTCAGGCAAAGGTGGCAATCTCAAAAAAATCATAATTTTGCTTCTTATTGCTGCTGCCGTTGCTGGTATCAGATTTTCTGGATTACTTGATAATTTTGACTCTGAAACTTTACGCAAAACTGTTGCAGATTGGGGAGTATTTGCCCCTGTTATCTATATACTCATTTACACAATTGCCCCTGTTTTGTTTCTTCCTGGACTTCCAATTACAATTGTTGGAGGTATTATTTTTGGACCTGTGTGGGGGGTTATTTACACTATTATTGGTGCAACTGCTGGTGCGAGTTTATCATTTCTGATTTCACGTTACATTGCAAGAGATTGGATAAAAGCAAAATTAACAGGCTCACTATGGAAACAGTTAGACATTGATGTGGAAAAAAACGGTTGGAAAATTGTTGCTTTTACACGTTTGGTTCCTGTTTTTCCATTTAATCTACTCAACTATGCGTTTGGAATCACCTCAATAAAGTTTGTTCCTTATGTAGTAACATCTTTTATCTGTATGCTTCCTGCGTGTATTGCCTTTATTGTATTTTCAAGCTCTTTGCTTGATCTGCTCAAAGGGAATGTTTCAACTGGGTTAATAGTTGGGATTGCTCTTATTTGTCTTGTTGCATTAATTCCGATGATATTAAAAAAACGATCTAAAAACTAAGAAATAAAGACTCAGAAATAAAATAACACTTAAAAATTAAGGAGGATTCTTCTGGTGAAAAATAGCACTTTAAATTATTTTTTAATTAACTGTATGGCTGCTCTTTTCATGGTTATTTTCAGTTGTTCCAATCTATTTGCTGGAGCTTGGACTATGGAAAAAGGTAATAGCTATCACCGTTTTGCAGCAAACTACTATTTTGCCGATAAAGAATTTGACAATAACGGCAATAGCAGAGCTATGGCATCAAACGGTGAATTTCGTGACTTTAACCTCAATTATTATATGGAATATGGAATAATTGACCAATTGACCGCTATTGCCTCAATCTACTATAAAGATTTACGGAAAGAAGATGACCGTTTTATCTACGATACGCGAGGAACAGGAGATTTTGATTTGGGGTTACGTTACCAGCTCTATTCAGGCACAATTGGGATTGTTTCTGTTCAAGGTTTGATCAAAACATCTGAATTTTACGATAAAGATGATGCTCTTCCTCTTGGTAATGGTCAAGAGGATTATGAGGTAAGATTGCTCTATGGTCGTTCTCTCTGGTCAATAATTCCGGGATATATAAATTTAGAATCTGGTTATCGTTGGCGAACCGATAAACCCTCTGACGAATTTCGCTATCTTATTGAAGTTGGCTCTGATCTTGGCAGCCAGCTCTACACACGGGCAAAACTTGATGGGCTAATCAGTGCAGGCAATGGCGCCAATCAAGTTGATAATTACGGAAACCCAACCGCCACATTTGAATATGATCTAACTAAACTTGATTTAACGATTGGCTGCAAACTCAATAAAAAATTGGGTCTTGAACTTGGCTACACTTCGCCATTATACGGTGAATCAACAGCTAAAGGAGATACTTGGACATTGGCTTTGAGTTTTCAGCCCTAAGTAGTATTGTCTTGAATTTATAACCATAATCTTCTTTGCTTTGATTGATCTGGAGACCCATAGCCCTGTTCTTTAAACTACAAGGTTGACTTGATTATATTAATTCCACTTTTAATCTTTTTCTCTTTTTTAACACTCGCAATAGAGCCTGATATTTCTCTCGCCATTCCAAAAATGGTTGGAATATCAGGCTTTATTGTTATTATGCTTACCATTGTGCAGTTATCTTTAAATCATTCTAATGTAGAATTTTATACCAACACAAAACATCCAAGCACAAAGCATTCAAGGATAAAACATCTAATCATAAAACACGCAAGCACAAGAAAGTTTTCTGCTGGATTTATAATTGTTTTTGCGATTTTACTACGCTTGATGTTCCTTTTTCATACACCAACTCTGTCAGATGATATTTATCGCTACTGCCTTGATGGAGTTATGCTTATTAATAACCAAAACCCTTATAGATACACACCTCTTGAAATATTAGAAGCTATGCAAAAAGCACAGAGCATTAACTCATCAATATCTATGCTCGATTTAAAGGCTATTAAAAACATATACCCCGCAATATCCAAATTACTCCCATTAGTGAACCACCCTGAATTTACAACAATCTATCCACCAGCAGCACAAATAATTTTCGCAATTGGTAGCTTTATAAATTCTATTTTAAAAATCACGGATAGCTTTATAGGGATAAAAATAGTTCTAATTATAATGGATACCCTATCTTGCCTCTTCATTATTCAAATTCTTAAAAAGATGAATTTGTCTGCCTGCTATGCGACCATATA
>JADFXA010000052.1 GCA_015233755.1 Desulfamplus sp.
TACATGCAAATTGGATACTTTAAGAACAAGCTCCCCTTAGGCTACGAAAAAACCCCATTCTTTTTTCCAAAAATAAGAATACACGACAAAGTTGTTGAGTTTTCCGAAAAATTCAACTTTGCCATTGAGCCTTATAAAAAGGTGTGGCAGTTGTCAGCAGGAGAGCAACAGAGGGTTGAGATTATCAAAGCACTTTTAAATGGTGCTGATCTTTTGATTTTAGATGAACCAACATCAGTTCTTACCCCTCAAGAGATAAAAGAGCTTTTCAGAATTTTAAAAGATATGAAGGCACAGGGGCACATGGTTATTATCATAAGCCATAAATTAGATGAAATTATGGAGATATGTGACAGAGTAACAGTGCTTCAAAAGGGGCGGATTTCAGGTCATGCTGATACTGCCAATATGGATAAGAGGTCTCTTGCAAGAATGATGATTGGCAGAGAAGTGTTGTTTAATGTTAATCGTGAGCCTATGCCAAAAGGCGAGCTTGTTCTTAAAGTATCCAATTTGCATGTAATTGGTAATAAAGGAGTGCCAGCAGTTAAAGATATATCGTTTGATATTTATGCAAATGAGATATTTGGGATCGCAGGAGTTGCGGGCAATGGTCAAAAAGAGCTTGCAGAGGCTATAACTGGAATCCGACCTGTTAAATCAGGAAGTGTCTTTGCTGGTAGTAAAAATATCACAAATATGTCCCCAAGAAAAATTTATGATCATGGAGTTTCGCATGTTCCAGAAGAGCGTATTAAATTTGGTATTGCTCCTGGACTTTTTCTCTATGATAACGCCATCTTAAAACAGCATCATCTTGATAAATTTTCAAAAAATATCTTTTTAGAATATGGCAGAATTAAAAATCATACCCGTTCTCTCATTGATAGTTACAGGGTAGCCACACATTCCATAGATGTTCAGATTAAAAATCTTTCAGGAGGAAATATCCAAAAACTTATCCTTGGAAGAGAGATAAGCGAAAATCCGCCTCTTCTTGTTGCATCTCATCCAACATATGGCTTAGATGTTGGAGCAACTGAGTATCTGCGAGAACAACTGCTTAAAAGAAGACGCGAAGGCGGTGCTGTACTTCTATTTTCTGAGGATTTAGATGAGATTTTTGAGCTGTGCGATAGAATTGCGGTTATGTTCCAAGGAGAATTTACAGGAGTTCTTGACTCATCTGAAAGAGAAAAGCTATCTGATATTGGTTTAATGATGGCAGGAGCTATTCGTTATTAACAATATTTTGGTTAGTAATTTTTTTTCATTCTTGATAATGTTATTTCAATTTTGTGGAACACAATTAACTAAAATTTAAAGGGGCAATTAAATTAAATAATATGTTGAAATTGAATGTTTATGACAGAGATTCAATAACTCCGCTTCGCTCTCTTATGACAAATATAAGCTCTCTTTTGGCTTCTTTGTTAGCCATTGGCATTGTATTTTTTCTGTGTGGTGTTAATCCTCTCTATGCAATTGCAAAGATATTTACTGGCTCTTTTGGCTCAATGTATGGATTTCAAGAGACTATAACCAAAGCAATACCTCTAATATTGATTGGCGGAGGTCTTGCACTTGCATTTAGAGCAAAATTTTGGAATATAGGTGCTGAAGGCCAGCTTCTTATGGGGGCATTGATGGGAACATGGGTTGGACTTACATGGGGCTCTTCTCTTCCATCGTCTATCTTGATTCCTCTAATGTTTGCAGCGGGTTTTATTGGAGGGGCATTTCTTGGGCTTATTCCAGCAATATTAAAGATAAAATTTTCTATTAATGAAGTTATCTCAACTTTAATGCTCAACTATATCTGTGCTGAACTTATAACCATGCTGATTGTTGGGCCTTGGAAGGGAAATACCCGTTTTGGATTCCCAGGTACAAACAACCTTAATGAGGCTGCACTTCTTGGAGTTATATCAGGGTCAAGAATACACTATGTTACTCTAATTATAGCCATTATATCTATTTTAATACTATCTATTATTGTATATAGAACACGATTTGGATATGAAGTTAGAGTTATTGGTGAAAACCCGGAGGCAGGAAAGTATGCGGGAATTGATTTTTTTAAAACCACACTTGTTATTATGACTTTAAGCGGAGGTCTTGCAGGTGTGGCAGGTGTTGGTGAGCTTGCTGGTATACACCACTATCTTGGCTATCCTGCATCAATATCTTCAGGGTATGGATTTACAGCAATTATAGTTGCATGGCTTGCTAAACTTAATCCAATTTATGTGCTGGTTTCTGCTTTGTTTTTTGCAGGTATTCTTGTAGGTGGTGATGCAATTCAAATATCTTTAGGATTGCCAGGCGCAACCGTCCAAATTGTAAATGGAATTTTGCTTGTTTTTCTTATTATGGGGGACTATTTTTTGAAACACAAAGTTATTGTCAGCTTTGTAAGCAAAAATTCTGAAATAGCCTGTGCAACAAAAAAATGAAAAAGGAATATAAAATAGATGGAAGATGTTGTGATTTCAGTTTTGCATAGAACAATGGTGGCTGGAACTCCACTGCTTCTTGGAACTATTGGCGAAGTTATTTGTGAACGCTCTGGAATATTGAATCTTGGTGTTGAGGGTGTCATGTCAGTTGGTGCTGTTGTAGCATTCGTTGTTACATATACCACTGGCAATCCATGGCTTGCACTTATGGCTGCTATTTTGGCTGGTATGATTATTTCCGTAATTCATGCTTTTGCATCTATCACCCTTATGGCAAATCAGGTTGTATCTGGTCTTGCTTTAACTATGATAGGTCTTGGGCTTTCTGGTATGGTTGGCAAACCTTATGTCGGCAAACCGCTTGCAGTAAAAATGAACGATTTTGCAATACCTTGGCTTTCAGATATTCCATTTGTGGGACCTCTTTTTTTCAAACAGAGTCCATTTTTTTATATGGCAATAATTTTCGCACTTGCTGCATGGTTTTTTCTCGAAAGAACTCTTGCTGGTATAAAAGTCCGCTCAACAGGAGAGAATCCAAGAGCAACTGAGACACAGGGTGTTAATGTTACTCTCGTAAGATATATCTGCGTAATTACTGGAGGAGCTTTTTCAGCTATGGCAGGGGCACATCTTTCAACATCATACAGCAAGTCATGGATTGAAGGTATGACAGCAGGAAGAGGGTGGATTGTTATTGCTTTAACTATATTTGCTTTGTGGAATCCTGGGAAAGCGATTTTTGGCTCTTTTCTCTTTGGAGGAGTCTTTGTGCTTCAATATCTTCTTCAACCTGTTGGAATATCGCCAAATTTTCTTGCAATGCTTCCATATATTGCTACACTTTTGATTCTATTTGGTATGGGATTAAGGGATCGCCGGAGACTAAATGCTCCGGCACAACTTGGAGAGCCATACAAGAGAGGAGAGAGATAGAGATAACGGAACCAGGTCTTAATTTTAGCTTTTAATTTCTTTTTTAGCCCAGAGCTAAAAGCTCAGGGCTAAATTGTCCAAGTCCTCTTAAGAGGACTTTTTTAACTTAGCCGATGGTTTTAACCATCGGCTAAAAGATTGGATAAAAACTCAAATTCGGCTGCCGACTTCTGTTATTTGAGGGCGTGAACTTTCAAATAGAAGTGTTATTTTTTAACAGCTCAGAAATTTTCAAAAGTGTCTCAACATAGGGGTTGCTGTGGTTGTACTTGTAGAGAACATTATAAGCCTCTTCTCTGTTCAAAGTTGGCCTCCAGCCATGATGTTTTAGGTAGTTAGCAATGCTGTGTATTGCATCTGCGTGGTTAAATAGATCAACCTTACCATCTAAATCCCCATCTTTTGCAAGTGTCAAAGCATTGCTTGGCATAAACTGGGATATACCCATAGCACCTGCATAAGAACCCTTTATCTCAACTGGATCAATCCCCTCTCTTGCTGCATATTTTAAAAAAGCCTTTAATTCATTATATGCCCATTTTGATTTTGAAGCTGATTTTTTATCAAATTTATCTCGCTCTATTCTTTTATCTTCTGACAAAAAGTTCCAAAGCCTCTCTTTCTGAGTACTATCAGATAAAGCACTCATTGTTGAGAGAATATTTATAACTTCACGGTTGCCAAGATATGTTCCAAGACGAGTTTCCACAAGCATTATGGCTGTGATTATAGTTTTATCAACTCCATATATTGCTTGGGCATTATCTAATTCTGATTTGTGTTGTTGTATATAGGCTGCGGCACTGCTAATTGCCTCATTTGATAAGAACTGTTCATAGTTGGCTTTGGATTCTGAATGGACAAAAAAGAGGGAGACTCCTTTAAGCTCAAGTGTAACTTTAGGATTACTGTATATTTTACCGATTTCGTCAACTGAAAATCCATCTTTAATTAGACGCTCTGTCACAGCATTAAATGGTATCTGAGTTGTTTTATTATTTAGATCGTACTCTCCTCCAAATGTTGGGTTTGAATAAATTAATGATAATATAAAAGTTAGATTGTATACTATCAAAAGTCTAAAAATATCAAAAGACGATGAAAACAATTTGCAGGCACTATAAATAGCGTTTTTCATAAAAACTCCAATTGTTTTGTTTATTCGGAACTTCTTACAATCTTTTATGTTATTAGAAACATAAAAGATTGATATTGAAGTGAAAAAAAATGAATATCCAATTGCAAAAAATACTTTAAAGAACTCGTTATTTATACATTAATACATAAAATTAGGTAGAAACAAAACAATCTGTGGGAAAATCATTAAAATTATGATCCCAACTATTGTTGCAACTAAAAATGGAAAAATTCCCTTAAAGATCGACTCAAGAGGTATTTCACCAACAACTTTCTGTGATACTCCATAAACGACATAGACATTTATCCCAACAGGCGGAGTAATTACGCCCATTTCAGTAACAAGCACAATAATAACTCCAAACCAAATAGGATCGTAGCCAAGATTTGTTACAACTGGATAAAATACAGGAATCGTCAGCATAATCAACCCTAACGAGTCCATAAAACAGCCGCCAATAAAGTAGATTCCTACAATAATGCCCATTATCATATATGGAGGAAGATCAAAACCAGCAACCCATGTTGCTACATCAAAGGGTATTCTTGTTACAGCAAGAAATTTTCCAAACACAACAGCCCCTGCAATTAAAAACATTATCATGCTTGTAGTTTGTAGTGTCTCATAAAGAGATTTGACAAATCCGCTCCATGTTAACTGTCTTCTAATTAAAGCAACGGCAATAACCCCAAAAACACCCACAGCAGCAGATTCAGTCGGGGTAAAAAATCCCCAGAAAAGACCACTCATAACAAGGACAAAAACAGCAAGAGTATCCAAAAGCCCAGTCAAAGATTGGAGCTTTTGTGCAATCGTGAATTTTTCACCTTTTGGTCCATGTTCAGGATATATTTTGCATGTGATGTAAATTGAGACAATAAAAAGAAAGGTCATCATAAATGCTGGAAATATGCCAGATACAAAGAGTGCTCCAATGGATTGCTGAGTTAATATACCATAGATAATAAGCACAATGCTTGGAGGCATTATCATTCCAAGTCCCCCGCCAGAGGCCACGGAACCCGCAGATAAAGAGTTTGAATAGCCAAACCTCTTCATTTCAGGCATTCCAACGGTTGCCATTGTGGCAGCAGTTGCTGGACTTGAGCCGCATACAGCACCAAAAGCTGTGCATGATGCAACAGTTGCCATTGCAAGCCCGCCTTTTGTATTGCCTAAAAAAGTGTAGGCAGTGTTGTAAAGTTTCCGGCTTATACCGCTGTTAAATGCAAGCTGCCCCATCAAGACATATAGAGGAATAGTTGAAAGATCGTAAGATATAAATGAATCGTAAAAATTACTTGGTAGAAGATTGAGAGCTCCCTCAAAAGATATAAGAATACTAAAACCCACAAACCCCACCATTGTCATCACATACGCTACCGGCATTTTAGTCATAAACATTGCAACCATTATCACAATACCGATAACACCAATTAAAGTAGGGTTCATCTTTTGTTGTTATCTCCTAATTTCTTAATTTCTATTTTGTTATTGTCCAATTTATTTGTCTCTTGTTTATTATTTACAACTGCTCGCATTTCATTAGTTTCAGTAAAAAAAAGGAATAAATCTTTTACGATAAATAAAGAGAAAATAAAAAAGCATACACTTAATATATACGCAAAATAGTACATTGGAATTTGCAAATTCATGGAATTTTCTCCAGATTGCGATCCAACTTGTGCAAAAATAAATATACGCCATGATATTATAGTCATAAGTATTGCAGAGAGGGTATTTGTAATAAAATGTATGATAGCCTGACTCTTTTTTGAGAATAGCCGTGTAATTATCTCAACTCCAATGTGAACACCTTGTTTATGCGAATAAGGTAAAGATAATCCCATAGCAAGAATGGCAAATATAGATACGAGTTCTTCTGAACCAAATATTGGATAGTTTAATGCAGCTCTTAGAAAAATATCGCTGCATGTAATTGCAGCCATTACCACAATACAGGCAGCCGCCCCTTTTTTCATGTAATCTTGAACTTTATCAAGAAAAAACCAAAATGAATTCATATTTTTTTCTACAAGTTAATGTTTAATGTGATTTTTTAAACTACTGAAATAAATTTCAGGGTGAACATAAAATAAGTCGGTTAAAGCGACTATAATATTAGTCATCTTTAATCGACTCTATTACAATGTAGCCATGCAATTTATTGCGCAGCTACGTTGTATTTTTTTGTTTTGAGAATTTATTTATTACTCTCAATTGATTTTTTAATAAAATCTACGACTTCTGTCCCTTTAAAACCTTTTTTGTTTAGCTCTTGAGCGTAAGAGTTAATTGCAGGTGCAACTGCATTTTTCCATTTTGCCGACTCTTTAGCATCAAGAGTTATTATTTTGTTTCCAGCTTCAATAAAATATTTCTTACCAGCTAAATCAATTTCATCCCATGCCTGACCATGTTTTAATGCCCACTCTGAATTGATCTCAGAGATTGTCTTTTGAATTTCAGGAGAAAGTGATGCCCATTTTGTTTTATTCATTGCAACAACCATAGTAGCTGTGTAGCCAACTGAATTTTCAGCAACGCAATAATCGAGCACTTCAGCAAGTTTCCAACCTTTATTTGACTCTATTGGGTGTGTGCTGCCATCTACAACCCCTTTTTGAAGGCTTGTGTAGGTCTCTTGCATACTTTGACCCACAGGTGTTCCGCCAAGTGCATTGACAAGATAGGTGCTCATTCCAGTTGATCTTATCTTAAGCCCTTTTATATCTGCTAAAGTTTTTATCTCTTTTTTTTGTGTGTGAATATAACCTGGACCGTGTGCGTGGAGGAACATTACTTGAGTATCTTCAAACTCTTTAGGTTTAAACTCTGCCATAACAGCATTAGCAACTTTTGTTGCTGCAACGCCGCTTGTGTATCCCATAGGAAGATCAACTGCACCCATAACTGGAAATCTTCCCCTTGTATAGGCTAAAACTGTCATACCAATATCTGCAATACCAGAAGCAACACTCTCATATATTTGAGGAGCTTTTGCTAAAGTACCTCCTGG
Organism: Desulfamplus sp.; assembly: GCA_015233755.1. Lineage (GTDB taxonomy): Bacteria > Desulfobacterota > Desulfobacteria > Desulfobacterales > Desulfobacteraceae > Desulfamplus. The sequence goes on from JADFXA010000052.1 coordinate 7,553, forward strand.
ATAGTAATCAATCTTAACTGCACCATTAGTTCTCTTTTCAACCTCTTTGCACCACGATTCAGCAAGTTGAGATTGAACATGAACAGGCGGGAAAAAATTGGCGTATGTAAGTTTAACAGGATCAGCAGCTTTTGCAGTTTGAGGAAATATACCGCCAATAAAACAACTAATAATAATAGCTATCACTGTTAAAGAAAATATAACAGCTGCCTTTTTACTACTACTTTTTCTACTGTGAATCATCTTTAAAATCTCCTTTGTCATTAAATAAGTTTCTGGAAATTAAGATTTCCGAAGAATTAAGTCTACCCAATATGGATAACTCCGATTACCAAAAATAGTTTTAAGGATACCCAAATGCATATCTCATACTAATTTAGTAAAAATAAAGCTCTTTATAAATAGAATATGACTATCTTTGCAATAAAAATTATGATGATGAAAAAAACTTGGCATTATCTATGGTCAGATATAATATATAAAATATTATGAGGAACGGTATTTATTCAACAAAATTGAGTGCCTATTTTAAATACTAAGGCTTTTGAAAGGACATGAAAATGAAACAGCATAATAAAATTCGGCTTGGTCTGATGGCACCTCTTTCTGGCATAGTTCAATTATATGGTTCGGAAATATCTAACGCAGGGATAATAGCCTGTAACGAAGTAAATGAAGCTGGAGGCGTTTTAGGTCGCGAACTTGAATTGATAATAGTTGATGACGGAAGTCTTCCAGAAAAAGCAGTTCCTGCCGCTGAAAGGCTAATCAGAGAATTTAGGTGTTCAGCCATAATAGGAAATCTTCTGTCAAACTCCAGAATATCAGTCTCAACTCTTGTTTCAGAGCCGCTTAAGGTTCCCTATCTTAATTTTTCTTTCTACGAAGGAAGCATATCAGGAAAATATTTTTTTAATTTTTCAGCTCTTCCAAACCAACAGATCGATAGAATGATTCCTTACATGCAAAACAAGTTTGGAGCTAAGATGTTCTTTGCTGGAAATAATTATGAGTGGCCCAGAGGGTCTATTGATGCGGGCAAAAGGACACTATTAAAAAATTATGGCGAGATAGTTGGAGAAGAGTATCTGCCAATTGGAGCATCGATTGAAGAGATAGATGAGTTACTTGCAAAAATCGCAAATTCAGGAGCAGATGTCTTTGTTCCTTATTTTGCAGGTATTGATCAGATAAACCTTTTGACTCAATTTACTAAAAAAGGGCTCAAAAAAAGAATGGCAGTTGTTATGGGACACTATGACGAGGCGATGGTAAGCCTTCTTTCTCCTGAGATACGTGAAGGATTTTATTCGTCCAATACCTATTTCATGTCAATAAATACTAAAATGAACTACTCATACCTTGAACGCCTTGAAAAACTTGACGGCATTAGTGGTATATGGCCATCAGGAAACGGAATACTAACAAACTTTGGAGAGGGAACTTATTTATGTGTAAAAGCATTTGCCACAGCCTTAAATCAAGCATCTTCTCTTGATTCTGAAGAAATTGTAAGTAAACTTGAAACAATCGAAGTTGAAGGTCCACAAGGTACTGTATCTATGGATCGAGCGACACACCACGCAGCAGTTAACACCTATCTATCAAGATGTAATGAAAATGGGGTATTTTCAATTATAGAATCATTTGGACAGATCGCGCCTGTGATACCAGAACGTTACAGTGAAACCATAAATATCAGCATAAAGCATGATGATAAAATAAAAACTCCTATTGTCCCACCCCCGCCCTCCCCAATGGAAGGGAATAATACTAATCCCATTGGAAAGGTCTGGAAGGGGCAAAATAATTATATAGAAAGCTATAGCAGCTTTGAGGAAAAAAGACGTTTTGTTGAAAATCATGGCACAGGTTTTCAAAAACTATGGAGAGGATTAAACAGTTGCGGTATCACCTCACAAATACTTGAGACAGTTGATATTGTTATAATTGCTGTAAACAGAGAGGGAGTGATCCTTGAGGCTAACCGTGAGGCGTATAGTCAGTTCGGATATGAGACTCATGAGTTAACAGGTAATTCGGTGCATCTTCTTGTTCCTCCCAATTTTCGTAAAAGGCATGTTGATCTCTTCAATCAGTTTGCCGAGGGCAGTGTGATGGAGCTTCTTATGGGCAGACGTGGCGGAGTTCAAGGTTACAGAAAGGATGGCACGCTGTTTCCTGCAGAGGCAAGCATTGCAAAATTTTTTTATGACAATCAGTGGGTATTTGTGGTTACGCTCCGCGATATAAGCGACCGAAAAAAATCCGAGGATACGTTGATATGGCGTGCCACGCATGACTCCCTTACAAAACTGCCCAACCGTACTCTGATAAAGGAACGGCTGACCAGTGCATTAATACGCACCAATGAACGACGGAAAGATGTTGAATGCCCCATTGAAAACAATGCGGGAGCTATCTTTATTGACTGTGACGGCTTTAAACTTGTGAATGATGCCTACGGACATGATGTGGGCGACGAGCTTCTTATCCAAATTGCTGAACGACTTATAAATGAAACCCGACCCGGTGATACTGTTGGAAGATTAGCTGGTGATGAGTTTATTGTTCTCTGTGAAAATATAAGCTCGGAACAGACTATTATAACCATTGCCGAGCGTATAAATAAAACTCTCAGGGAGCCATTTGATTTAGATTCAAAAAAGATAAAAGTCTATATCAGTGCCAGTATCGGTATCGCTTTAGGACACGGTTCAACCCATTCGGCAGAAGATATGCTCAAAAACGCCGATGCAGCCATGTATATCGTAAAAGAGCGTGGTAAAGACGGCTGGCATCTGTTTTCCGATAAAATTTACGAAAACATGAACCGAAAACTTAGCATTATCAACGGACTGAAAACCGCAATAGAACAGAAAGAATTTACTCTTGCCTATCAACCGATTGTTGCGGCAAACAGCACATTAATAAGAGGTGCAGAATCTCTTATTCGATGGAACAGACCCGATGGACCCGTTTCACCTGCCTACTTTATTCCTATAGCTGAATCTAATGGGGATATCATCAGTATTGGGCGATGGGTTTTCCGTGAAGCGTGTAAAACAGTTGCCCGTATCCAGAATGAACTTGGAAATAACATTCCATATACATCAATAAATGTCTCAACACGCCAGCTTAATGAAGAGGGCATTGTTGCTGAGTTTACCGATATTCTCAATGAGACTGGTGCAAAACCTGAAAATATAGTGATTGAAATTACTGAAACTGCACTGATGACAGACATAAAAAATAATATAAAAGTTCTTAATGAACTTGCCTCACTTGGCATTAGAATCGCTGTTGACGATTTTGGTACAGGCTACTCTTCGCTTTTGCAACTTCTTAGAATGCCAGTAAGTATTATTAAAATTGATCGCGAATTTATTGATGGGCTTGATAAAAAACCTGAAAATCGTGCCATAACTTCGGCAATAATCAAAATGGCTAAGGTTATGGATAAACAGACAATAGCAGAAGGGGTTGAGAATGAGGCACAGCTTTTTGAGCTTCAGGCTCAAGGCTGTAATAATATTCAAGGATTTCATTTCTACCGTCCAATGCCTGCCGATGATTATATTAAGATTTTGCAAGACAATATTTTGCCAGTTACGGTTAATAGCCCCAGTGTTTATACAATTATCTATATAAGCA
>JADFXA010000053.1:0-9423 GCA_015233755.1 Desulfamplus sp.
TGATAAAGAAATTTCTTAATTGATGTTGGAGGAAATTTTTATAATTTTCATACTAAATTCAACTATATTATAAATGGATAATGTTATTATGATTACAATTAAAAACGCCAAACGCAACCAACTATTAACTATGACGATAATATATATTGCCACATCATTTTTTTGCACCTCATGTACCATGTTTCAAGCTACACCAACACCTGTAAAAAAGCCGAAACAACCCCAAATTGTTGAACCTGTTATTCAGCAGCAAGTTGAGCAATTTTCTTATGCCTCAATTGAGCAAAAAGGCGATAATGAGATTAAAGCAGGCAATTACCGTTCTGGTTTAAATATCTATAATAGTCTTATTTCAAAATATTCAGGAGAGGATAAAAAGAGGCTTCTTGAAAAGACAGAGGCACTTCTATCTATAATGAAAAATAGCGATCTTGAGGTTGTGCTAAATTCTAAGAAAAGTCAGGTACCTGAATCAATGCTCCTTTATCGCATTGGAATGAACTATGCAAAAAAACAGAAAGATAACCGGAAAGCAAAGGAAATTTTTAGTAAATTTATCTCAAATTACCCAGACGATCCTCACGTATTAGAAGTTGAGCTGATTTTAAAAGATATTGAAAAAAGCTCTTTTGCAAAAAATATCATTGGGTGCATGTTGCCTCTTTCTGGAAAATATCAAACATTTGGTAACCAGGCTTTAAGAGGCGTGAAGATGGCTCTGCAAGATGCAAAAGCTCTATACAGCGATCAAGAGATAGATTTTATAATCAAAGATACAGAGTCTAACGATGCAAAAGCTGCAACAATTGTGGAAGAATTTTCCCAAACCAATATTGCTGCAATTGCAGGTCCTATGGTTACATCAGAAGCAGCTGCAAAAGAGGCACAAAAATATCAGATTCCGATGATCTGTATGACTCAGAAAAGTGAAGTTACGGCTATTGGAGACTATATTTTTTCAAATTTCATAACTCCTGAAATGCAGATAAAAGGACTTGTTTCGCATGCAAGAGAGGTTCTTGGGATAGAAAACTTTGCTGTGCTTGCCCCAGACGATAAGTATGGACAAAAATTTATGAGCCTCTATAGACAGGCGGTATCTGAAGCAGGAGGAAAGATCGTTGTTGCTGAGGTCTATCGTGAAAACCAGACAGATTTTTCAGAAATTATCAAAAAGATAGCAGCTCTTCAACCTCAGACAGCAGATGAAGAACCTCAAGGGACAAATACAAATAACTCTTCTGACTCTAAATCGTTAGAGATAAATGGAAATATTGAATCTAATGGTATCCCAAATACAACTTCTGAGTTATTACCTAAAATAGCAATCTTTATACCTGATTCACCTTCAAAAGCTGCTACTATTCTTCCACAGTTATTGTATTACAATGTAAAAGAGGCTTACCTTCTTGGAACAAATATCTGGCACAATAACGCTCTTCTAAAAATATCATCTGAACATATCAAAAATGTTGTAATTACAGACGGATATTTTGCTCAAAGCAGAAAGCCTGAACCTGCCCGTTTTGCTGAAGCATTTAAAGCAGTATATGGTGAATATCCAGGATTTATTGAAGCAGTTGCTTATGACACAGCTTTGCTCCTTATTAAAACAGCAATGGATAAATCTATCAATTCAAGATTAGATATAAAAAATACTCTTGCTGGTAATATTATTTATAATGGTGCTACTGGAGAGACTATGTTCGAAACAAACGGGAATGCTCAAAAAGAGCTTTTTTTTCTCACAATTGAAAATAGTGCGTTTGTAGAGATTGGACATCACTGACAACAACTCTATTTTGTACAATATACCTCTTTAAAATTAAGTTATTACATACAATCAAAGAGGCATCTATGTTCGTAAGAAGTCTAATTATAAACTTGTAAGCGAACCTTGACCTGTTGCTTCAAGGACTGACTGCCACAATTTGCCGTCAGGGTCAACATTCTTACGTTTACCAGCAGATGCCTCCATTGGAATATGGACATAGCTGTTGTTCCAATGGCTAATTAGCAGCTTTGTTTTGCCTGCCATGCCCGCATGAACTGCATCACGACCAAGAAACCCACAAAAGACACTATCATTGGCATTGGCAGGAAGGCTGCGGATCATATAGCTTGGATCAATATATTTTAGGGTTATTGCAATATTTTTTTGTTCGAACCATTTGTTAATCTCTGTTTTTAAGAAAATACCAATATCCTTAAGCTTTATATTACCTGAAGGATCATACTCTATTTTTTGGTCTGTAAAAAATTTTTGTCCAGCCCCCTCTGCAACTACAATTACAGCATGTTTTCTCTCAATAATTCTCTTTTCAAGAGCTGATAAAAAACCCGATTCTCCATAGAGATCAATATCAATTTCAGGTATTAAAACAAAATTGGCATCTTGCTGTGCAAGAGCAGATGTTGCGGCAAGAAACCCTGCATGACGCCCCATTAATTTTATAAGTCCAATTCCATAAGGATACCCAGCAGCTTCATTATGTGCCCCTTTAATTGCATCAGTAGCTATATCTACAGCTGTATCAAACCCAAAAGTTTTGGATACAAGATAGATGTCATTGTCAATCGTCTTTGGAATTACAACCACGCTTATTTTAAGATTTCTGGTATTGATCTCATCAGCAATCTTATTGGCGGCAACAAGCGTTCCATCGCCTCCCACCATAAACAAAATTCCAATATTCATACGCTCTAAGCAGTCAACAACTGCATCAATATCTTGAGTTCCTCTTGAAGAGCCAAGTATAGTGCCTCCCATATCAAGAATATTGGCAACCGTATCAGGCGTAAGCTCAACTACATCATGCCCATACTCAGGAATAAAACCTTGAAGCCCATATTTAATTCCATAAATGTTTCTGACCCCATAGCAGTGGTAAAGCTCTAACACAACAGAGCGGATAATGTCGTTAAGTCCAGGACATAACCCTCCGCAAGTTACAATGGCACATTTGAGTTTATTTGGATCAAAATAGATTTTCTCTCTTGGTCCAGCCATTTCAAAACTTGGAATCTCAATATTATTTTCAATATGATATAAAACAGAATCATAATCTACAATTCCTACAACTCTATCACTATCTCTAACAAACCTGTTTGTATATCCGCCTTTAACTCTTCCTTTTAAAGGTGAAGCAATTTTTGCCTCTCCAAGTGTCTGTATCCGAGTGTTTAGATTATCTATATTCATCTACAACTAATCCTTATAATGGAATTTTATCCTGTAAACTTAAAAGCACCTTTACCAAGAATGTCGTGAAGATGCAAAATACCAACAAGCCTATTATTTTCATCAGTAACTGGCAGTATAGTTATCTGATGCTGCTCCATTATATTGAGAGCATCATACAAAGGCAGCTCAGGTGAAATAACATGAGGTTTTCTTGTCATAAGCTCTTCAACCACCATATTATTAAAATCAATCGCCATCTTTGAAATAGAGTGCCTGATATCGCCATCAGTTATAATACCAAGAAGAGTATTTTTAGTGTCAAGTATAAACACGGCACCAATTTTAAATTCATCCATTACATCTATAGCTTTGATCATAGGTGTCCCAGATAAAACTGATGGGATATTATTTTTGGATAAGTTTGAGAACATAATTTCTCTAACCATACAAGACAATCTCTGACCAAGAGAGCCTCCGGGGTGAGATTTCTTAAAATCGCTAACTTTAAACTGTTTTTTATTTATAAGCACTACAGCAAGAGCATCGCCCATAGCAAGTTGGGCGGTTGTGCTGCATGTGGGTGCAAGTCCTAATGGACATGCCTCTTTCTCTACACCTGTATCAATTACAATATCACACTCTCTTGCCATTGTAGAGTTAGGGTTTCCTGTAAATGCAATCATTGTACAACCAAGAGATTTGATAGATGGCAGTAAAATATTTAGCTCTCCAGTTTCGCCGCTATTTGAAATAGCAATAAATGTGTCATTTTTTGAGACCATGCCAAGGTCTCCGTGCATTGCTTCAACTGGATGGAGAAATATGGAATTTGTCCCAGTACTGCAAAGAGTTGCAACAATCTTTTTGCCAATTAGACCTGATTTTCCAATACCTGAAATAACAACTCTTCCTTTGGAATTACAGATAACTTCAACCATCTTTTCAAAGTCAGAGCCTATTTTTTCTGTAAGATGCAAAATGCTTTCAGCTTCTTGTTTTAATACGTTTATCGCTTCATCAATAACCATAAATTAGACTCAATTTGCCTTATATTGATATTAATTGTTTTATTATTTTAGAATTTATATTTTAAATAATTTGGAAGTTCCATTGTTATTAGAGAATATTTCAACTAATATTTATGCTATTTTCTAATAAATATAGCATTTTGAAGGTTTGATTGATATAAAAAAATTAAACTTACAATGGCAACGGATATTAGAAAGAGTTAGCAGTTCTATACACTTAAAATAATCAACCTAATAACAAGTAATTCGCTTTTATCCACAAAATATGCAAACTGAAAATCATCAAAATACTACTATTGTTAAAAAACCGTATTTACAGAGTATTGTGAAAAAAATACCAATATTAATACTTTTTTTTATAGCCCTGTTTATAATTATTGGATTATCGAGCTTTCCTACACTACTTTTTTATATCCAATCTGAACATTTTAGCAAGTTAGTGCAAACTCAAATAAACAAGAAAATTTTGGGTAAAATGGAGTGGAAGAATCTTAATATCTCACTACTCAAAGGTGAATTATTTCTTGAAAATTATAGATTATCTCTAAATAGTGATGAAATTATATCAGTTGATAAGGTGTATGTTGTTCTTGATTTGCAGGGTATTATTGAGCCTTTTAAAAACTTACACTTTACCAATATAAATGGCACTTTGAATTTTCCTAATATATTTAATCTTTCAGAGTTTAAAAGCAATGGTTTAATTATTAAAAGCATAACCATTGACAAACCCAATGTAACTCTTTCCATGACTTCTGAAAAAATGGTTAATATTGACCAAGCATTTACTCTGTATAAACCTCAAAAAGAAGATTTAGATGATAAGCCCTTTTATTTGCCATTTAACATTACTGTTAATCAACTCAATATAAAACAAGGGATATTTGAATATAAGAATAGCAATAATGGCTATAAACACAATAGCAATTTTGACAGTAAAAAATCTGAGTCTATAAAGCTCTCTTTTCAAGGAGGTATTAAAAATATCTTTATAGAAAAGATTCCTATAAAAAACCGACATATAAAAAATAATATCAATGGTCAAAATCCAGAGCTGTATAAAATAATCTTAGGAATGCTCTCAAAACCCACCTTTGACATTACGCTTGACGCAAAAATTATAACTTCAGAGCTTTTAGAATCATTGAAAAATATAGATTCATTAAAGGCTATATTTTTAACCCTCAATAGCGTTATCGGTTTAGGAAAAGATAAACAACCTTTAATCAGTGGCAATGCATCAATACATTCAACTCTTGTAGGCTCTTTAAATGATCCTCTATTTTCATGTCTCATAACTTATCCTGACGGTCAGATAATTGGAAAAAATATAAAAGCTGCTGTTGATGTTATGATGCAAAAAAGAGAGATAACGATAAAAAAAATGGAGTTAGAACAAAAATTTGCAACCTCTAAATACAAAGATGAGGTTGATGGTAAAAATAAAAATGATAATGGCAATAAAGGCAGTCACAAAGTAAATGTTAATAAAAATATTGATCCAAATACCACCAAATCCAAATTAGGTGGTAATTCTAAATTACAAGCAATTGGCAATATCTCTCTTACAAAGGCATTTCCTAAAGGTTTTTTAGGTGAACAAGGGAAAATAGATAAAATTACAACAAAACTTCATTTTACTGGCGACAATATTTATTTAGACAAACTACTTGATTCTAAAAATGGGACTGTAAATGAATCTGAAAATAATAATGAAAAAAACTCTAAAGGTGATAATGTAGATAGGCCTAAAAGTGATAATGTAAATGAATCTAAACATAATAATGTAAATAGGTTTACAAGTGATAGTTCTAGTAAACTCCTTAATATTATTGATAAAATTAACAAAATAACGGGAGTTGCTTCATTTAAAGCCGATTTTTCTGGTAATTTGAGCGAACCTGACATTAAAGTTATTCTTAAGGCTGAAAATGCAGGTTATCAAGGCTATCCTCTTGTAGATAAAGGAGATGTTGATTTTACCTTTTTAAATGGGAGTCTGAACATCAAAAAATTTGATATTTCATCATGCGACTCATTAATAAAACTTGATGGAAACATCATTTATCCAAACAATCTTAATTATCCCAAAAATTTAAAAACAGATAAGCACAAACCTGTTTTTAATCTCTCTGCAAACTCCAGTAAGCTCAATATTGTAGAAGTTTTAAAACAATTTAATGTTCTTAAAAGTAGCGTTGATAAAAAATTGATAGGGATTCTTGAAGCTAAAGCAACTCTTGCTGGAACCCTTGATAACCCCGATATCACTTTAAATGCAAATGGTAAAAATATTGATTTAATGGGGCAAAAAATTGGGTCTGCAACTCTAAAGAGCAGTTATCAAAATCATAAAACAACTATTGATTCTCTGACTGTTGAATTTGTCCCTAACACCATCTCCTCTACCACAGCTACTGACTCCATCGTTACTAACACAACTGATAATAAAACCATAGCTACCACTACTAAACATACCGCTGCTAAAGGCATTGCTTATGGCAAATTCAATATTGATACAAATAACAATATACAAACTATCAATAATAATGTGCTTCAAGCAAAGGGGTTTATTGATCATAACCAGAAACATAAATTCAAAGTTGATATATCCTCACAAGGAGTTGAGCTTGATTCTATCGAATATATAAAACAATATAGTGTTATAAAAGGGATTACATCTGGATATATCAACATAGAAGGGAATCTTGGTTCTATTAAATCTTCAAGGATAATCGGCGATCTCGCACTGAAGAAGGTAAAGATTGTGGATAAGCCATTCCAAGATTTTACTGCAAAGTTGGAGTTAAAAGATAGCCGTCTAAAAGTTAATGGAAATCTAAATTTTGATATTGGTGCAAATTTAGATTTTAAGTCTAAAGATTTTGATATTAACGCTATTTTTAACAAAACAGAGTTACTTCCATGGTTTACATTTGCTGGTGTTAAAGGTATTGAGAGCGGCACAGTAACAGGAGTCGTTGGTATAAAAGGAAATACAAATAATTTAGATAACTTAGAAAAATTTTCAGGAAAGTGTGATTTAGCTGAACTATCTTTGAGTATGTTTAATGATTCTGCCATTTTTTCAAAACATTCTGATAAGTTAAACAACTCTGACTCAAGAGCCTTAAATAAAAAAATGATGATTAAAGCTGGCAATATCAATGCTTGGATTAATGGAAAAGAGTTTAGGGTAGATAAATTTAAAACCATGCTCCCTGAAAATGGAGTAGCTGTGCTTGCAGCTTCTGGTCGTATCGGGGGTAATATCAAAGCTCAAGCTGATGCAACACTACCTGTTAAGTTTGCATCTCTTTTTATCACTGATATGCCTGATATAAAAGGTTCTGTTAAACTAAATCTCAACGCTGATATAAAACCTAAAGTATATATAAAACCTGATTATTCTATGGGATCACAAAAAGATACTGAATACAATAAATACATGCGATCTGGCGGATATATTAACGATTCTAAGCTTGATGCTAAAGTAGAGCTTATAAATATTGGGGTTACATTACCTGTTATTAAATCTTCTGGAGACTATTCTGATGGTTCAGGGGCAATACGACTGCATGACATAAATGGTGTAATACAAGCTGATATGAATAAAATTGAGATACCAGAAATTACTGGCAAAATAAGTGATGGCAGCTTTGATGATGGTATCAATAAAGATAGTGATGAAAATCTTGGTGCAAATAGTCAAAAACAGAACAGTAAATCTGGACAATTTAAAATAAACGGTGGTGCAAAGTTAGTAAATTTTATGCCGCAAAATATTGAAGCTAAACTTACTGCGACATCAATTCCTGTAAATATGGTAGAAGATTTTACAGCAAGTTTTGACACATCTTTAAACTTTAAAGGTGATATTATAGCCCCTACACCATCAAGCATTTTATCTGGTAATATTTTGATTAACAATGCCCAATGGACAAGAGATATTCATGTTGAGAAGACAATTTTATCAACACTGACAGATAGACTACTTGAGAAAAAAAAGGTTAGAAAAGAGATTAAGCAGAAGATTAGGCAGCCAAGAGATAATAAAAATAACGATCAAGATAAAAACTTAAGCTCAACTTATTTCAATTCAAAAGAGTCAAATCAACTAAGCAAAATAGTTGAAAATATGAAACTCAATATTGTAATAAAGGGGAAAAAACCCTTTATTGTTGATAATAATTTAGCATATATGGAGATTCGTCCAGATATAAGAATTGGTGGAACAGCTTTGTCGCCTTTAGTATCTGGACGTTCTGAAATCAACCCAGGCACTATAAATTACCAATCAACAGAGTTTACCCTCACTCGCGGAATAATTGATTTTGTAAATCCTTATAAAATTGAGCCAGAGCTTGATATTGAATCTAAACGTAAAGTGCGTGATTGGGATATTGTCCTTTCAGTATCAGGAACACCAGATAATATAAGTTTTAACCTTAATTCAGACCCAAAACTTGAAGATGGAGATATAATTTCCCTTTTGTTAAGAGGAAAAACAGTTACTGAATTGATAAGTGCAGAGGGAGGTACAACTCTCTCCGCTGCCAGTATGCTCTCACAAATGGCAGCTTCAGAAGTTAGCGACAAGGTGAAATCTGCTACAGGTCTTGATATTTTTGAGGTAGGATTTGGCAACACAAATGAATATAGAAGCTCTAAAATTAGAGCTGGGAGTAGTATAAGTAAATCTAAAAGCAGTACGCGTAAATATAACAAGATAAGCAATAATAAGAATAATGATAGCGAATTTGAAGATATTAATGTTACCGTGGGTAAAGAGCTTACAGATAGAATAAGCTTGAAATATGGCACTGAAAAAAAAGATGGAGTAATGGTTGGTAAAACATCGGCTGAATATAAATTTACAGACAATGTATCTGTAACCGGTTTTCAAGACTCTGAAGGTCAGTTTGGCGGTGAAATACGTTATCGGTTAGAGTTTAAGTGAAGGAAAAATAGAGATGGTCAAATCAATAAGCGTCTCATTTTATTCAACTATCTACATTATTATTACTCATCTGCTTCCTAATACTATTCTTAGTTTGCTCGTTACTATTTTCTTTATTCCTCAATCTTATGCTCAAGAACAAAATACACAACCCTATACTAAAGAAAAATTTAACCTTATTAAAGAACTCACTCAGGCTAAGACTAGTCAGGTAAAGTGTATTAGTATCAAATCGTTAGAATTTAAAGGCA
>JADFXA010000053.1:9518-11201 GCA_015233755.1 Desulfamplus sp.
TCATGCTAAGACTAGTCAGGTAAAGTGTATTAGTATCAAATCGTTAGAATTTAAAGGCAACTACCATTTCTCATCTATTCGCCTTAAAATGAGGATGAAAAGTTGGCACTCCTCACTTCTACCCGGAGATTTCAACTGCTACAATGAAAACTGGCTAAAAAAAGATATTATAACCCTTGTTGAATTTTACAGAAAAAAGGGTTTTCCAGATGTTGATATTGGTTATCTATTTAAACAAACTCAACAACAAGAAGAGGGTGTTGTTGAAATTAATATTGCTGAAGGGTTGGAATATGAGATTCTATTTAAAGGAAACAATTTCTTTTCTCAAAAAGAGCTTAGAAAAAAGATTGACCTTGTTAAAAAAGGAAACGCCAATGACACGGCACTTAGCAGAGCAAAAGTTGATATAAAAAACAGCTATCTTGATGCTGGTTTTGAAGATGTTACTGTTGATTTTAATAAAAAGCGTAAAAGCCTCTCAAACAAGCCTTATAAAAACGGTGATGATACGCTTAAAAAAAATGAAATCTGGAGTGTTGAGTTTCTTATAAATGAGGGGTCAAGAAAGATTGTCAATCAGCTTAAAATTGAAGGTAACAAAAGCGTTCCAAAAGACGAAATCTTAGATTCTATACTTACAAGAGAGAAAGATAGAGAAAAGAATTTAGTAAAAGGGGAAATAGGTGGATACAATTCAAATGTGCTTGATAAGGATATCAATGCAATTGAGCTTCTCTACCTTAGTAAAGGATTTCTTAATGCTAAAATCTCAAAGTATGTAAATAAATTAGAACATAATATTACTAAAGCCTTGACCACTCACCAAGATGTTCAGCTTATTGATATTGTTATTGATATTAAAGAAGGGGAGCAAGCAGTCGTTGACAATGTAAATATCGTGGGTTTTGATTCTAAATATCTTACAAGATTATCGTTAAAGCATGGAGAGCCATTTCGTGAATATATGGTTAAAAGCGACGAAAACTCTCTTAGTATGATAGTGTCAGAGCTTGGTTACCCACATGTTAAGGTTGCAAGTGATATAAAATTAAGTAATAACGAAACAAAAGCTGATATTACTTGGTACATTGAGAAAGGTAAATTTACACGTTTTGGCAAAATTAAATATTCAGGTAATAAAAGGCTTAAAGATGATGTAATTTCAAGAAGGCTTGATATAGCTTCAGGAGAACCATTTTCACTCAGAAAAGTATTTGCCACAGAAAAGAAGATTAGAGAGAGTTCCGCAGTTAAATCTGTGCAGATAACATCTCCAGAACTTACCATTATGAAAGAAGATCCTGATATTGAGATTGTAATTGAAGAGAGCAATCCATATTTTGTTGAGGCTGCTATAGGTTATGATACCGAGCAAAATTTTTATTTAGATACAAAAATTGGAGATAATAATTTTTCTGGTCGTGAAATTGATGCTTGGGTAGAAGCAAGCGTCAGCGGTATTGGATATAGAACAGAGAGTGGACTCAAAAAACCTTTTTTTCTTGGAACAAAAATTGAAGCAACGGGCAATATCTATGTTGAAGATGAACAGGAGCTTAACAAAACTTTTGGTGTAAAAGCATGGGGTTATGAGACTGGGTTTTCAAGATATCTGTTTATTAGAAACCTCATTGCTGGATTAAATCTAAACTATGAAAACAGAACTGTTTATGGAGAACC
>JADFXA010000054.1 GCA_015233755.1 Desulfamplus sp.
TACGTTGCCTGAAAAGAGAGACATAATAGAAAAAATTAAAAATATTACAAAAAGTTTAATTATTAATATTTTTTTGCTAATGGTGGTTATTTTATTTGCATTATAAGGAGCTTTAAGGACTTTAAAAGATGGTTTCAATTAATTTCACCTCATTTTTAAGTTTTATATATAAAAATTGACTTCAGATATCTGAAAAAAACATATCATTAACTACCTGTCAATAGAATTATCTTCAAAAGTCAGTTTTAACGTTTATTGAGTGAAGCTTTTTTATACTAAGCTATTTATAATTACCCATTAAAGTTGTGTTAGTAATAGTATCTTTTGAATGTGGAGTAACCATAATATCTCCTGGCGTTATATCTTTATACGAATACGTAATCAATGCAGAAGATGTTTTATCTTCCATGTGCAATACGACGAGTTCTCCTATACGTTCAGTTTTTTCTACAAATTTATCTGGCTCAATTAATTCACCCCTTGGTTGATTGTAAATATCATAAAACTGACCAGTTTGTAGCCCATCAACTTTTCCCTTATCTATGAACACAATAGCATTTTCCGCAATTTGTTCATTATGTTCCTCAGAAAATAAAATTTTTGCATTCATATTTTCGTTAGACTGCCTTACAAGAATTTTCGAATCAACAGAGTTATAAGGGATAAGAATGTCATCTGCAAAAATTGTACGGTACGCTTTAATAATTTTTCCCTCTATCTGAGATACCTGCTCATGACATCTACAAGGCTTTGATTTCAACTTAGTTACCTCCACAACTCCTGTTATGTAATGCTGAACTAATGGAAAGGTTGTTGAATTTTTATCTCTAATATAGAAAGTTCTGAGGATTTGAAATTGATCTCCGACCATAATATTAGATTCGTCATTAACTTGGAGATATACCCCATTATCAATATTAATCTCTTTCTGAAATTGTGGCATACATGACATAATCTTTCCAATAGGGTTTACAGGTCTCTCTTTTATATAACCTACACTCTCCATAAGGGGATAAAAATAGTAGTAAGGTTGATTAACTTCAATTTTTTCAAGTGTTTCGGTAGGAGTAGATACAGGTGGTAGTGAAGCTGATTGATTTGTATTTGATGAATTTCTATGGTCATAGAGGTATATTGTCTCACCAGGATATATCCAGTGCGGGTTGCGAATATGAGGATTTCGACCCCATAATGCTGGCCATCTATATGGTGATTGCAGTTTTTTATCTGAAATATCCCATAGTGTATCACGTTTTTTAACATTATAAATTTCGCTATATTCTGGTTTATTTTTTTGATCTAATAATTTTGATGATTTCTCTTCTAATACTCTCTCTTGCTCTTTTTTGTCAGAATTTGAATTGGTTTCATTGGCTATTGAGATGTTGGTGCAGCAGATTGTTAGAGATATAAAAAAAAGAAGATTAAAGGTATAAAAAGATAGGTGTTTTGTTGTTTTTAAAATATAAGAAAATAATCTCTTTTGTTCTTTGATATAATATTTGTTATTAACAAACATTGGTAACTCCTTGTTTTTTAGATTTTAACATCATTTAATTATACCGCAAGCTATAATAAATTTAGCTCTTATATACATAAAGAACTTAACTTATTCAGATAGCAGTATATATTTTGCACTATTAATTGAGATCATCTACCAATATAAATCTCTTGACCTACACCTGGCTCTTTTTTAAGAGCAGTCTTTTTAGAAATAACCTTATTAGGACGATTTCCAATTATAATATCATTAGGTTTTAAGTCTAATTGGATAAAAGAACTTTCATCAAAAGGAATCTTAAAAACTCTATTTAGGTTATAATCTCCAACCCAAAAATGTTTTTCTGCAAGTTCAACTGAAGTTGGTCTTGTAACTGTTTCAGGAAGTTTTGCCTCATGTGTGATATTGCCTGTTTTGACATCTAACCTTAAGAGACGTGGTGTATAACATCTTTTTTCGCTTGTGCGGCAATCATCAATACCAATTACCCAGATATATCCATTTCCACTACAATCCCATGTAAGACCCGTAGGACGTTGAATTGGAGAGTAATATACATTTGCAATTGACTGAGTATCTGGATTAAACTGCACTATTTTATAACTATATTTTGATACTATCCATAACGATTTACCATCAAAAGCTATACCATTTGGGGCTGAAACTGGAGATTTGAATTCTGATACAAAAGTAAGATCGGGCTTCATTTTAATTATTTTATCATTTCTTCCATCAGCTATCCACAAAAAACCCTCTCCGCAGCACTCTCCTTCCCATGCCATACCACAAACATCCATATCCATACGTTGAGGTCCAGGAAATCGTCCAGAAGTGTAAGAACCTCCATTTAACATGGTATCTTTTTTAGAGAATCTATAAAAAGGCTCTGTTACAATATTACGGGCAAAAAGTATCTGATTTCCAGTTCCCATGATTACATTTTTGCCATCCCATGCAAGACCTGTAGGGCCTACTTGTGTATCTTGTTCAAATGCAGAGAAGAGGTCTGTTTTGAATTGCTGAACCCCACATCCTGAAATGAAAATTAACATTAAAAGGATGAATCCTATTTTTTTTAGCTCCTGACTCTTCATTAATCTTTCTCCTAAGCCCCTAAGTCTTTTAGTCTTATATCTTCATTAGAACCTTGAATACCATATCTTGCAATTCAATATTATTTTTAAATTTTTTTTTCAAGAAACTTGTGAGATTTATATAATAAAAAACAATCTTTCTGCAAATTATCAATTATTAAAATTATTTTGAGTTATCCATGACAGTAATTCGTCACGACTAACTATTGTGGATATATTTTTTACATATTGACTAATATTTTCAATACCACCTTCTTGCCTGTCAACAAGAGTTACTACCTGTATAACATCAAGGCCTTGCTCCTTTGCCCTTTGAATAGCCTTAATAGTTGATCCCCCAGTAGTTACTACATCTTCAATAATAACAACTTTTTCACCTATTGACATATCACCTTCAACCCATTTTATCATACCATGATCTTTTGTCTCCTTTCTTATTGAGAATGCTTTAATAGGCTTTTTTTCAAGATGAGATACAAAAGATGTTGCTACCGAAATAGGATCAGCTCCAAAGGTCAATCCACCGACACCAGTACATCCTGAATTCCTAATTTCATTGAATACAAGATTACCCACAAGATAGATACCCTCTGGGTCAAGCGTTACTGGCTTACAGTTAATATAAAATTGACTCATTCTACCTAACGCTAACTTAAATATTGGCTCTTTGCTATATTTGAACGATTTAGTTGATAGAAGTTCTATTAATCTTTTTTTCATTTGATTTTATCCTTTTATATTAGGTATAACGGCTGACATTTTGATATAGAAACATCATACATAAGTAAAATATTATTGTAAGAAGAAGCCTTCACCGATGGAAGAAGCCGTTATGCGGATTCAGCGAAGGCTTGTTGCAAGAAAAACTGTTTTGCAGCACTCCTTGTCAACGTAAGTGTATATATCAATAAATTTTATATGAGTCAAACTATCGTATTTTATCGTAAAAGTTAGAAAAAAGGAGTTTAGTAATGAAAAACAAATTGATAACCATGGTCAAATATTGGATATTTCTGATTTTTATAGAACTTAGCCTAATGATATTTGGATCAATGTATCAACCTACTTTTGCAGAAACTTTGGGAAAAGATGAAGAGACCTATGAATCTCTAAAACTATTTTCAGATGTTCTTCAGGAGCTTGAAGAAAATTATGTAGATGAGGTAGACAGTAAACTTCTTATCCAAAATGCTATAAAAGGCATGGTTAGCAATCTTGATCCTCACTCAAGTTTTATGCCTCCAGAATCCTTTGGAGAACTACAAGACGACACTAAAGGTGAGTTTGGTGGTGTCGGTATTGTAGTTGCTATAAAAAATGGAGTGTTGACTGTAGTCTCTCCAATAGAAGGAACTCCTGCCTACAAAGCTGGTATTAAAACGGGTGATGTTATAATTAAGATTGACGGAGAGGCAACAGCTGATCTTGAGTTATGGCAAAGTGTCAAAAAGATGAGAGGCGAGATGGGAAAGACAGTTGTCCTTACGATTGTAAGAGATGGAGTTACAGACCCACTTGACTATAGGTTAATTAGAGACATTATTCCAATGACAAGTGTTAGAAGCGCTACTATTGCACCAGGATATGGTTACGTTTGGGTTACCAACTTTAGAGATAAAACAACAGATGAAATAAAAGATGCTTTAAAAAAACTTGAATCAGTTAATAGCCCTTTAAAAGGTCTTATTCTTGATTTAAGAAATAACCCTGGTGGCCTTTTGAGTCAGGCTGCCGGAGTGTCAGATGTTTTTCTTGATAAAGGTGTTATTGTATCAATAAAAGGTAGATTTGAACAGCAGACAGAAGTTTTCGAAGCACATGCTCAAAAAGATGATAAAAAATACCCTCTTGCGGTTCTTATTAATGGAGGTAGTGCAAGTGCATCAGAAATTGTTGCAGGGGCTTTGCAAGATCATAAAAGAGCATTAATATTAGGTACTACATCGTTTGGAAAAGGGTCTGTTCAGAGTGTAAAACCTCTTCGAGATGGCTTTGGTCTAAAATACACTATTGCTCGCTATTATACTCCAAGCGGTAGATCAATTCAGGCAGAGGGTATAAAACCAGATATTGAAGTTGAATATAATCTTGAAGATCAAGATAGTGAAAAAACTCCAGAACAATCCTCAATGGAAAAAAGAATGCTTCGGGAAAAAGATTTACGAAACCATCTTGAGCCAACAAAAAAGAACATAGATAATGTTAATGGGATAAATAAAGAAAATACAAATATCAATAATATAAAAATTGATAAACATGACAAAAAAGATGGTATTTTAAACAATAAAGATGAAAAAGAGAAAGAAAAGAGTAATAAAAAAGAAGACTCTGTTGAACCTAAACAATCAGCTTCCCTTCTGGATATAGAAAAACTTAAAAAAGATCCTCAAATCCAAAGAGCCTTTGATATTTTAGTAGGGTATGGAGTTTTCAGTGGAATAAAATAAATAGGGTTGCTTCAATTGTCCATTTCAACTACAAGATAAATTCGTTTTAAGTTCTGGGGATTTTAAAAGTTTCCAGAACTTAAAGCTTATTAGACCTATCCAAGAGTTAGAAGTTTTGCTGCAAGCTGCCTAATCTCGTCAGGAATAGATATAACGTCATCAAATGGACGAACTCCCATTCTATCAGCTTCTGCAACTTCATGAAATTCTGGCAAAAATCCTATAATTTCAAAGTCAGAAAGAGATTCTTTTATTCTATTTTCATCTTCGCTATTTCTTACACGGTTTCCTAGTATTACAATCTTCTTTATTCCAATATCTTGGCCAAGCTGCCGTATTCTTTCAGCAGCAATTCTGCTTCTTTGGCCTGGATTTACCACAGCAACAAGAGCATCTACAGATCTTGACGTTGCCCTGCCAAGGTGCTCTACTCCAGCCTCCATATCCATAATAACAATATCTTGTCTTGCAAGAATCAAGTGGTTCATCAAGGCTTTAAGTATAGTGCTTTCGGGGCAGATGCAGCCAGAACCACCTTTTTGGACAGTTCCCATAACTAACAGTTTTACTCCGTCTCTCTCTCGTGAAAATCGCTCTGGTATATCATCAACTTTAGGGTTCAGTGTAAAAAAACCTCCCATAGTTCCGGGTTTTGCACCTGTTCTTTCTGCAATAAGGTCTGATAGTTCTGAAATAGGAGTGATGGGTGGAACTTCAGATATACCAAGTGCAGCAGCAAGGTTAGTTACGGGGTCGGCATCAATCGCAATTACTCTATTATTTGGATCAATATTGGCAATGCATCTTGCCAAAAGAGAAGTAATTGTTGTTTTTCCAACACCGCCCTTGCCACCTATTGCTAATTTTAAGCCCATAATTTTATTCTTCCTTTTGCCT
The DNA here is from genome assembly GCA_015233755.1 of Desulfamplus sp. GTDB lineage: Bacteria > Desulfobacterota > Desulfobacteria > Desulfobacterales > Desulfobacteraceae > Desulfamplus. The sequence goes on from JADFXA010000054.1 coordinate 5,940, forward strand.
CTTTATCCTAAATTTATATAGTTAAATTTCGCTTATATCTAAATGTTATTTCACATAAATGATAAAGAGATATTATAAAAAAATATATATTGCAATTACTATTCAGAAATATGTATATTCAAAAATAGGTGTTAAAACAAAAAAACAGAACCATTCTTTAGTAAACAATATCCAGAATATTATAATTTTAAAATATTAATACTAATAACAAAGTTGTTCCTTTAAAATGAGGATTTTATAATGATTGAAAAAAGAATACTTGTAGTTGATGATGATGAATCAATCTGTTTATTGTTAAAATCGGCTCTGGTTACCAGAGGATATGAGGTCTTTACTGCGGTTAATCCATCACAAGCTCTTGAGATTCTTGATAATAGTACAGTCTTGGTTATTTTTATTGATCTAAATCTCCCAGAGATGAGCGGAGTTGAGCTGTGCAGAGAGATTATAAAACGTAATCCTTTAACAATTACATACGCAATTACAGGATATGCCTCCCATTTTGAATTGGCTGAGTGTAAAAGCGCTGGCTTTGAAGATTACTTCAAAAAACCAGCTCGTCTATTAGATATATTTAATGCTGCTGAAAGAGCATTTGAAAAACTTCAAAGGTGGAAGAATAGTTAGTATCTAATTTACATCAAAAAATTTTATTTTTAATATATTTTATAGTTTTTGGAAAATTTGAATTGACTTCTTGAGTTTACTGGATAGCAAATGTTTTTTGCAGGAGGCCAATCAAATTTAGAATTTTTAAGCAACAAAATATTAGGAGAATTAGAGATGGCAAACCCAAACCCTCAAAAAAAGAGAGCTTACAGTATAGCTTTTAAGACTTCTTTTGCATGTAGTATAATTGTATTATTTCTTTTAACAATAAGCAGCCTTATTGCAATAAATATGCAGCTTTCTATGTCTAAGCTTATTATATCTGATTTTGAACAATCACAACAAAAAGCTCTTAAAGCAGATTCTGCAAAGTTAGATGAATCTTTACTCAATAGTGTTCAGGCAAATATGGAAATCTGTAGAAGTATCACTCAAAATTTTATATATAATTTTGATCAAAGTGGTCTTGCAACGCTTCTTGAAAATTATCTAAAGATAGATGGCATTATTGCAATAAAAGTACTTGATGCAGATGGAGGCCCTTTTACAGCAGCATGGAAAACTTCAGCTATTACAACAGGCAAAGAGATACCAAAAGATATAAAAATAGATGAATCTCTCTCTATTGTTGGTGATGCTATACATGAGAATGAAAAAGTTGGAACTGTAAGAATCTATTATACTAAAGAACTTATCAAGCAAGAAATTGATAAGAGACAAAAACAGACTGAGCAATCCATTACAAGTTTTAATCAACTTTTTAGTGAAAATATAAAAAAATCAATAACTTCTCAAATAATAATATCATCGTTTATTGTAGTCGCCTTGATTTGTACGATACTTTTTTGCCTATATATTATTGTTACCAAACCTATTAAACGTACTATTTTAATGATTAAAGATATTGCAGAAGGTGAAGGAGACTTGACTAAGCGTTTAAGGATTAAACATAATGATGAGATTGGCGAATTGGCTGGATGGTTCAATATCTTTGTAGAAAAGTTACAAATTCTAATTAGAAATATCTCACGAGATACTGAAGTAGTTGATAGTTCAGCGTGCGATTTGTCGAAAATATCTTCTGTTATGTCAAATGGTGTTGTCGTTCTTTCTGAGAGATCTCAAACAGTTGCAGCAGCAGCAGAAGAGATGAGTGCAAATATGAATTCAGTTGCAGCTGCATGTGAACAGGCTTCAGCTAATATTAACGTCGTAGCAGCAGCAGCAGAGGAGATGACCAACACAATAAACGAGATCGCAGGAAGCTCTGAGCAGGCACGTCAAATTACTGCTGAAGCAGTTAAAAAATCAGCAGATGCGTTAGAGAGGGTTAACACCCTTGGACAAGCAGCAAAAGATATTTCCAGAGTTACTGAGGTAATTACAGAAATTTCAGGACAGACAAATCTTCTTGCTCTTAATGCTACAATAGAGGCTGCAAGGGCTGGAGAAGCTGGTAAAGGATTTGCTGTTGTTGCAAATGAGATAAAAGAGTTAGCAAGACAGACTGCAAGTGCAACTCTTGAGATTAAAGAGAAGATCAACAATATCCAGACATCAACACAGGGAAGTGTTAATGAAATAAGTGCAATTTCTCAAGTTATAGGTAAAGTGAATGATATTGTTAAAAACATTGCCACAGCTATGGACGAACAATCTTCAGCAACTGGAGAGATAGCTGAAAATATCTCTCAGGCATCAATTGGTATTCAAGAAGTTAATGAAAATGTAGCTACAAGCTCTACTGTTTCTGGAGATATTGCAAAAGATATAGCTGAAGTGAACAGATACACAGCTCAAATATCCAATTCATCTACACAACTTGACACAAGCTCTCAGAACCTTTCAGAGCTTTCATCAAAACTAAAATCAATGGTTGGTAAATTCAAAACAGGTAGTGAACAGATTGATGCTTTTGTCTGTAAATAATATTTAATGTCCCTCATAAATCCTTTCCCCTCTATTATTATTAGAGGGGAATTAAACTCAACTTACATTAGAATTTTTAAGCAATCAGTTACTTTATTTCCTTTTGAGCATTAATGATCGCAACCTCTTCAAAAGTCTTGATCTCAGCTAAGATACGTGTTGCAGCGTCCATAAGTTGAAATGCAAGTGCCGCACCAGTTCCCTCTCCAAGTCTAAATTGAATATCAAGCAGAGGCTCAAGCCCCATTCTTTGGTGCATAAATTTATGTCCAACTTCAACAGAGCGATGGCCAGCAAAGAGATAATCAATTACATTTGGGGCAAGCTCGTAAGCAATTAATGCTCCAGCAGTTGAGATAATACCATCACAAACAACGGGAATCCCATAAGCTGCCGCACCAATAACCAATCCAGCAAGCCCTCCAATTTCAAATCCTCCAACTTTAGATAGCATATCAATTGGATCAGATGGGTCTGGTTTATGAAGATCAAGAGCTTGTTGAATTACTCTAATTTTGTTTTTCAACATTTCATCATTAATCCCTGTACCTCTTCCAGTAAGTTCTTCCACACTTATACCAGAAAATGCCGCAATGATTGCAGATGATGGAGTCGTGTTGCCAATGCCCATATCTCCAGTCCCTATAATGTCAACTCTATCACCTTTTAACGAAGCATCGTTGATAAGTTCTTCAACAATGGATATTCCGCCATAAATAGATTTAATGGCTTCTTCTCTGCTCATTGCAGGCTCTTTTGTAAAATTAGAGGTAGCTTTTCTCACTTTTTTGTGAAAAATCGGCATATCAGGTTTAAAATCAAAATTGACCCCAAAATCAGCAACTTTGACAGTTGCCCCAGCATGTTTTGCAAGAACATTAATTGATGCCCCACCATTGACAAAGTTCTCAACCATCTGGGGTGTTACTTCTTGCGGAAAGAGGCTTACCCCCTCTTCAACAACACCGTGATCACCAGCACAGGTTACTACAAACTTGTTTTTAAGTTTTACATCAAGGGTATTACCAATATTTTTATCGTGAAGCACTGCAATTGATGCAAGCTTTGCACCTACCTCTTCAAGTATTCCAAGACTGCCTGCTGGTCTTGCCTGATTTGCAAGTCGATCAAGAGCTTTTGATTTGATCTCTTGATCTGGTTTCTTAATCGCCTCTATATATTTAGTAATCTGCTTCATTATTCTATATCCTTAATTAAATTTCAGCCATATCTTTGAAAGATTTGACAACTTTTTAAAAGTTGCCAAATCTATACTCCTAAATTGACATCTTAAATATTGGAAATCAAAATTTATGACTGTTTAATATATATTTTGTCATATTTAATATCATTTTTAAAAACCTCCATACCTTTTTTCATGGCACAGAAATCCCCGCACATTGTGCATGTTTTTTCTTCCTGTGGAGACCTTCCACTACGCATCTGTTTTGCAATTTCAGGAAAGAGCAGATATTTCTCAAGATCATCCCATCTCATATCACGCCTTGCCATTGATGCAAATTTTTCATTTTCTCTTTTGTGCGGATACTTGGCAATATCACCAATTCTAACTGCAAGTCTTGTAGCTCTTACCCCTTCTCTGACATCTTGCTCATTTGGCAAAGCAAGATGTTCTGCCGGCGTAATATAGCAGACTAAGTCAGCCCCGTGCCATGAAGATGTAGCAGCACCAATTGCAGAAGTTATATGATCATAACCAGCACCTGTATCTGCTGGAAGAGGTCCAAGAACATAATATGGGGCATTTCCGCTCATTCTCTTTTCAAGAATTATATTTCCTTGAATTTCGTCCATTGGAACATGACCTGGCCCCTCAACCATCATCTGACAACCCATCTCCCGACCAATCTCTGCAAGCTCACAATTTATTATCATCTCCGCCATTTGTGCCCTGTCGTGGCTGTCATGAATTGCACCAGCTCTTATTCCATTTCCAAGAGAGAGAACCGCATCATATTTTTTCATTAAATTGCACACTCTATCAAACTGCTCGTAAAGCGGATTCTCTTTACCAGTTGCATCCATCCAGGCAACCATAAAAGTTCCACCTTTTGAGGCAAGCCCACCATATCTAAAGCCCTGTTTTCTAAGCCTCTCTATGGTATATTGGTTAATTCCGCAATGAATTGCCATAAAACTTAATCCATCTTCAAGCTGCCTCTCAATCAGCTCAAACAAAAATTCAGGATCAAGTTTTGCGGGATTGTGATATTTGCGTCCAGTCTCCTTAAAAGCCTGATAAAGAGGTACATTCCCAACAGGAAGATTTACAGCTTTTATAACTTCACGGCGGATAGCATCAAGATCACCATCAGCAGAAAGCTCCATTAAAGTATCAGCCCCCTCTTCTTGTGCGGCAATCGCTTTTTTTATTTCAGCATCAATACTGCATATATCAGATGATGTTCCAATCGAAGCATTAACCTTTGTCCTAAGACCTGTGCCAATGCCAACAATTTTTTGAGTTTGTCCTGATTTTATTCTTAACCTTTGTGCTAATAGGTTATTTGGAATTACAATCTCACCCTTTGCAACAAGACTTCTTATTGTTTCTGGTGTGTATCCCTCGTCATCTGCAACTTGTCTCATCTCTTCAGAAATTATTCCGTCTCTTGCAAGTTCAATCTGTGTTTTCATGGTTCTTTTTTGTCCTTTAAAATAACCCTTAATTTTTTTTAATGCTTAACTTTTTAAAA
>JADFXA010000055.1 GCA_015233755.1 Desulfamplus sp.
TTTCCAGGTTCTCAGGAGAAGAGTTTACGAGATTTTTGAACCAATCATAGGCAAGAGGATCAGCAAATACAACCTCTCCGTTTATCTCTCTTGCTATTTGCTTGGCACTTTTTGTTGAAAATTGAGGTTGAGCAAATATAACTAAAATTTTATCTTCTCTTGCATGATTTATAAGCTCTTGAAGCTCTGCGGGTCTTGGATTTTTCCCCTCTTTTTCAATAGGAATCTCTTGAATGTTATAATCACGGGCAAAATAACCCCATGAAGGGTGAAAAACCATAAATTTAACACCTTTTTTATCTTTGAATATATCTTTTAAATCTCTATCAATCTTTTCAATTTTTAAGATAAATTCTTTGTAATTTGCATCATAAAAAGCTCCTGATTTAGAATCAATAGATTTTAAACCTTCTAAAATATGATTCGCCTGAATAATAACAAGTTTTGGAGATAACCATATATGTGGATCAGGTTCTCCATTATGCTCCTTATTCTCTCCTTTATGTTTGTGTTCTTTATGTAAGTCAGGCTCTAATTCTTGTTTCTGTTTTATATTTTGTTCTTTATCGTTTTTAACAGATTTTTTTTCAGTAACTTTGTGTTCTACATCATCACCTTCTTCATTGTGATTGTGTCTAACCATCTGAATTTTCTCAATTCCATCATCAGTATTGATAATCTTCATATTCTTGTTTGTAGCTGATATTTTCTCAAGCCACACTTTTTCAAAAGGAAGACCAATGGCAAAATATATATCTGTTTTTGATAAGGCTGTCATCTGCTGTGGTCTTGGCTCATAAGTGTGAGGGCTTGCACCAGGTTGAACCATAACGTGAACATCTACCCGATCTTTTCCTATCTGCTCAACAAAAAATTTTTGTGGCAAAATACTTACAAAGACTGTTAGTTTGTCCTCAGATGCCGAAACTTTAGAAAAATTAGAATCAGAGATTATAAAGCCTATAAAAAAACAAAATAAACTTATAAAAAATGGACACAATTTTTTTTTTGCTGTTTTTCTATAATTTTTTCTCATCTTTATTTATCCTGTTATGTTCTATTTTTTTAACAAAATCCAATTCATCTTCTCGACACTTGACCTTACCATCAAGTTTTGCCTCAAGAACAGATTGGATAATATTTTTGTAATCTGGTCCCGGCTTTATACCCATTGAAATTAAATCCTTACCTCGTATTGATACAGTAGTATCTTTTAATTGAGTATAAAACCACGAAATAGCCTTTCTTATCTCCTCTTTTCTTGCGATTGCCATCATATATAAGATATGCTCTGTCTTAAAAGGTATCATAAGGTTATAGAGTTCGCTATTTTTTAAAATAGAACTCTCTGAATTAGCCTTTTTTTCAGCCATTAGCTTTTCCATAAGATAGAGACGCTCATCAGCCCTAAGTCTCTCTCGCAGCACAATATTTCTCTGACGTGGAGAGAGTTGGAATTTATCGCATATCTCTTCACACACCCTTACTTGGGTTCGTTTAATCATAACCATAAAATATAGAGACCATCTCAAATATTGAACATCAAGATATAAAAGGTCGTGCCATGCAAGGGTCTTTTTAACAGATAACAAAATAGGGATAATCTCCCTGTCTATTGAAAATTCAGGGTGGATAACTCTGTCGAGCTGATACTCTCTGATACTTTCAATAGCGGGTATAGGGTTCTCTTCTTCCAAAATTTGTTTAATTTCAGAAAATACCCTTAATCCACTTAAATCTTTGAAAAAATCAAGTTTAATAGCATTTTTAATAAGGCTTGAGGTGAGCTTTCCTATTGAAAAACCAAAACGGTTGGCAAATCTTATTGCTCTAAATACTCGTGTTGGATCTTCAACAAAACTTAAGTTATGGATAATTCTTATTGTTTTATCTTTTAAATCACGCTGTGCACCAAAGAAATCAATCAACGTACCAAATCCATCAAGATTTAGCTTTATAGCAAGTGTGTTTATTGTAAAATCACGACGAAAAAGATCTAACTTAATTGAACTCATCTCAACAGTTGGAAGTGCTGCTGGAGCTTTGTAATACTCAAGTCGTGCTGATGCTACGTCAATTTTAAATCCAGATGGTAAAATAACCACTGCTGTTCCAAACTCTGGGTGAGTATTGCATCTTCCTGATTTCATCTGAGCAAGCTGTTGGGCAAAGGCAATGCCATCACCCTCAACAACAATATCAACGTCATCACTTTTTCGGTATAAAAGAAGGTCTCTGACAAATCCACCAACCACAAAAACATCAACAGCGACTTTATCGCCAGCCATACCAATATCTCTAAGCAGCTCAAGCAGCTGCACATCAAGTCTCTCTTTTAAAAAAGGCTCAATATTCCGTTTCTTAGCATTTTTAATATTTTTATCTTCTCTTCCATGGGCAACACCGTGAGTTGCCACGCTGCTATTTTTATCGTAGGATAGAAGAAAATTGAAAAGATCTGTGCGGGTAATGACTCCAATCACTTCGCCATTTACACCTTGACCCATATCTTTGGCAGCATTCTCTTTTGTTCCAATAAGTTCGCCATCATTACACTCATTTTTTCTAATAACAGGTAAAATCCTCTGTTTTCCTTCAATTATTTTGCTTTGGATTTCCGATATATCTGCATCAGGTGAAATTGCTGATAGTTCAGTTGACATATACTCTTTAACAGATAGATGGGCTAAATTGTGATACAAAATTTTTTCAATCACCTGACGCGATACATAGCCTGTAAGATTATTGCGATCTCCCTCTGAAACAAGCAAAGCATTTATATTATACCTTGTCATAATACGACTCGCTTTGCTGCATGGCATCATAGAATCAATTATAATTGCCGGAGATGACATAAGTTCTAAAGCAACCTTTCTAACTTTCAATCTCTTTTTAATTATTCCAATAAGTTCCTGCTCCACCTGTGCAAGAGTTTTATCAACAATTTTAGCAGACGCAGCATAGGCATGACCACCTCCTCCTAAATCTGAGAGTATCTGCCCAACATCAGCCTCATCAATTCTACTTCTCCCAACAATGGTTATTTTGTTATCCATAAGAACTATTGCAAAAAAGACATTAATATCCTCAATTTTCACAAGTTTCTGAACTATAGATGCAAGATCATTAATGTATGATGCAGAAGAGATGGTTGATATGTGAATATCAAAGCCATTTATTCTATGACAAGTTATCTCATTTAGAAGAGTATTTAGCCATGTAACTTGGTCAGTGCTTATTTCACGGATAATAAGGCTTGCAATTGTATTTACAGATGCCCCACACGAGATAAGAAACCCTGCCTCTGTAAGATCAGACTCTGTAGTTGATGAGTAGGTAAAAGAACCTGTATCTTCATAGATACCAAGTGCCATTATTGTTGCCTCATCAGGCGTGATTGGAATATTTCTCTCTCGTAAAAGTTTGCTTAAAATAGTTACAGTAGCACCTGTCAAATAATTTAGGTCAAGAGTACCTTTAAGGTCATCTTCTTGCTTTGGGTGGTGATCATAGATATGAAGTTCAACACTATTAGATAGAGTGCTTTCATTACTTTTAATATCAATATATGGGAGAGTTTCTTGATGTGATCTATTCTCTTGAGGTGATAAAATCTTTTGAGTAACTGCTAAGCCAGCTATTCTATCAATAAATTCAGCAGCCACTATTGGAATCCTATTCCTTTGACGAGTATCAACAAGAACAACTGTTTTAACGCTTGAGAAGTCAATTGAAGCAGGATTTACCATATTAAATAGATAGCTCATTGAGCTTATAAAAAAATCTCGTAAACTCTTCTCCTGAGAACCTGGAAAGATAACAACAGAGTTAGTATAGAGCTTCTGGGCAGCAAGCATAGAAGCCACGGAATCAAAATCAGAGTTTATATGGCTTGTTATTATGGTATCAGGCTTTATTTTGCTATTTATTGTATTTTTAGTAATGTTAGTTTTAATATGCGCCTCTTTTTGACTATATTTTTTAAAACCATATTGAACATAACGTTAAAATCAAGATTCAGTCAAAACCATAAAAAGTTGCTCTAAATCAATATTATCTGTTGACTCTTCTGTTGATTTTATATCTTTCTTAAGCTGTGCCTGCTGCTTGAGGTCTTCTACTGTTCCGCTGGCAATAAGTTTGCCTTTATGTATAACCCCTATTCTATGGCAGAGATCTTCGGCTATCTTCAAAGTATGCGTTGACATAAAAATAGTAGTGCCATTATTGGCAAGATCAATTAGCATCTGTTTGACCATCTTAATAGCCAAAGGATCAAGACCAACCATTGGCTCATCAACTACAAGTACCATTGGATTATGAATAAGAGCTGCTGACATTATAAGTCTCTGCTTCATACCATGAGAAAATGACTCAATAAGCTCATCTGCCCAATCAAGGAGAGAAAATGTTTTCAACTGTGCTTGAGCTTTTTGCCTAAATTCATCTTTTGTCATTGATGTCGTCATCGAAAATAGGTCTGCTGTAAATTTTAAAAACTCCATAGCTGTAAGTTTTTCGTAGATATAAGGACGATCAGGAATATAACCTATATTTTGTTTTGCCTGCTTTGGTGATTTAAGCATATCAATCCCACAAACTACAACTGAACCTGAAGTTGGGGCAAGAAGACCGGCAATCATACTTATTGTTGTTGTCTTGCCAGCACCATTTGGACCTATAAATCCAAATATCTCTCCAGCAGGAATTGAGAGTGTCAAGTTATCAACAGCTGTAAATTCCCCATATTTTTTTCTCAACTCTCTTATTTCAATCATATATTGAATTTCCGCTTTTACAAACATTTAAATATTTAAGCAAAAATGATAAAATGTTATTATAATAAACTATTTGACTTGTTTTGGAAAGAGCGTTATACGCCACCCTTCTTTTAAAAAAAACACTAAATATTTATGGTGGAAAATAAACAAATGAGTGCAGAAAAAAAGAGACTTATATCATCACTATTCTGGAATCTGACCCTTCTTACGGCAGGGTCTGTAATCTTTAGCATTGGTGTAAATGGAATTATAATACCTCAGGGTTTTGTAACAGGCGGAATCTCTGGTGTCTGCCTTCTTATCTATTATGTTACAGGAGTATTATCAACAGGTATATGGTATCTTATAGTAAATGTACCGCTATTTTTAATGGGGTGGTTCTTTGTAAGCAGAAGATTTTTCTTCTACAGCCTTTATGGAATGGTTGTTCTCTCTATATGCATGGATACAATTTCATTTCCTATTGAGATAAAAGACCCATTTCTTGCAATTCTTGCAGGAGGAACAATTCTTGGGGTGGGCGGTGGAATTACCCTTCACTCTCTTGGATCTCTTGGGGGGTTGGATATTATTGGAATTTTGTTAAATCAGAAATTTGGCATACGCATTGGAACATTTTTCTTTATATTTAACATGACTCTTTTTGTGTTCAGCTTTGGTAATCTTGAAACTGATCTTGTTCTCTATTCTATTGCTTTGAGTTTCGTAACATCTCAAGTGCTTGATTTTATACTAACCATGTTCAATCAGCGTAAAATGATTATTATTATTTCAAATTATAGCGATCAGATAGCCAAAATTATCACAGAAGAGCTACAAAGAGGTGCGACTTTTTTAAATGGTATCGGTGCATATAGTGGAGATGAAAAGAAGATAATATTAACTGTTGTCCATAATTATCAATTAAAAAGACTTGAAGAGGCTGTAGTAACCATTGACCCTCAGGCGTTTATGATTACAGAGAACACATTTAATGTCTTGGGCAGAGGATTTTCAAAGCCAAAGGTTTACTAAACCTCTTTAGTATAATCCTAACTTACTATCCTTAATACTAATTAGTTGAGGCGTTGGAATTATGATTTAACAGCATCATGATTTCTTGTTTAGCAAGCTCAACATAATGTGGAAAAAGTTTGGCAAGTGTGGGGGTAAGTTCCATGCTCCAGTTGATTGTTTCGGGCTCAATGCCAAGGATGTGTAACTCTGGAGTTTTACCCGCCATCCTTGCCATGCTAATAGAATCTAAAAGATCAATGTCGTGGAGTGAAAGTGTCTGCTTTTGATTTTGCCGTAGATCTTCTTCAGTAAGCCTGTAGATTGTTCCTGGTGTTTGTCCGCCCTTTACAATATCTAATACTAATATCTTTTCATACTCAACAAATAGATAAAATATATCTTGAGTAAATGTTCCTCCATCAATTAGGTCAATCTGTTCATCTATTGCTTTATACCAATCTTGCTTTAAAATTTCATGGATCGCATGAACACCAACTCCTTCGTCCATCATCAAGATATTCCCAACGCCAAGAACAAGTAATTTCTTCATATTTTTCTCTATTATATTAAATTTAAAATTTCCCCTATTCTTTTGGGGATTAAAAAAAGCCCCTTCTCATTTTTATTTAAAAAAAGAGAAGGGGCTTTTAAAGTTATATGACTAATGCTTGCTGATAAGTTGACCTCTTTGGGGAAAATTACATTGGCAACTCAACAACATGCTCTCTGCCTGTCTCTGCGTGCAACACGTGCACGGCACAGCCCAGTCAGGGGTCAAAGGAGCGTATGAGCCGCCCCACATTTACTGGATTTTCAATATCTGCTACAGGAACACCAATAAGAGCCTGCTCAATTGGACCACGCTGTCCCATATCGTCCATTGGGTTTGCATTCCATATTGTTGCAGAAGTTATCTGATAGTTGCTTATAACCTTATCTTTTATATCAATATAATGAAGCAAAGCACCACGTGCAGCTTCTGTAAGCCCAAGACCTTCAGCATTGTCAGGAACTGGTGCCGGCACATAGGTTTCAACTCCTGGTTTTACCTCATTTAGCCACTGTTCAACTGCATTTGCAACAACAAGAGCCTCTTCAGCTCTTGCAACATGCCTTCCAAGTATTGAGAAAGCAGCATCACCAATATCACGCATCTTTTTGACACCAAGAGCTTTTTGACCAGTCTTAGATAGTTCAGGGTTGGTCATCCACATTCTTGCTAAAGGCCCGCCCTCATGTGGTTTACCGTTATAGCGAGGAGATTTAACAAAACTATATGCCCCTGCTTTATCAACCTGCGGGACAGTCTGACCTTTACTTGGATGGAGTCCCGTTGTCTTATCATCAAAGAATGAATATTTCACATATTCTTTAATAAGTTGATGATCAACTGCTGAATCTTTACCATCAGTGTAAGCTCCTGATTTTAGCAGTTTGTTTTTACCACTGTCATCCAGCGGGAAAACACCAAAAGAGATAAGATTTTTATGACCCACGCCAGTCTTTAGAAGATCGCCATAGGGACCTGCAAGAAGATAAACTAATGGAAGATATTTTTCTTCTATAAATTTTTTAACAACTTTAAATTTCTCAGCATAGATATTTAACTTCTCTCTTGAAGGAATCTCTGTAGTTCCACCAACTACGATACCTTGAACATGAGGCATTCTGCCTCCAAAAAGAGCTACCATCTCATGGCAGGTTTTTCTAACTTCAAGAGCCTCAAGATATTGGCCTACTCCAATTTCATTTGTAGCTTTATCTACACGAATATCATTTTTCTTATATCTTGGTATAAATGGCGCTACATCAGGACCATTTACATAATCTAATGCAGCAAGATGATAAAAATGTAGTATGTGAGACTGTAGGTAGTTTGCACCAAAAATAAGGTTTCTGGTTATTCTACCGTTATCAGTAAGCTTCACTTTAAAAGCATCATCTAAGGCTAAACTTGATGCAGTTGCATGAGCTGTTGGGCAAACTCCGCAAATTCTTTGAACAATCTGTGAAGCATCCCTTGGATCACGACCTTTTAAAATATTCTCAAAGCCTCTGAACATTCCACCAAAACATCTTGCATTTACAACTTTACCATCGCTTACTTCAACTTCAACTTTTAGATGTCCCTCAATCCTTGTTACAGGATCAATGGCAACCTTTATTTTATTACCAGTAGATGCAGCTGCCGCAGGTGCTGCTGCTTGGTTACAACCTGACATAAAACCTCCTTGGTTTAAATCTTTTTGACATTATGCTCTCTCTCTTCACGCTATGCTTTTTCTCTTTTGAGATTTTAAGAGTTTTTATATTCTTTAATATTTACGCTTTTACGTAAAATGGAGAAGAAGCATCAGGGAAACCCGGCTCTACACACCCGATACAGATGGCATTCTCAACACACCAATTCATGCCGTTATTCCAGCGTCTTCTGAAACAATCTGCATTGGCATCAGGTCCTTTGCACCCAATTTCCATACGGCAGCCTTTTTTCTGGGTGAATGTTGAACTAAATATCTCCTGGTCAAAATATTCGAGATATGGACAGTTTTCATGGATATTTTCGCCAAAGAAGAGTAGAGGACGACCATTCTCATCAACTTCTGGTATCCCTTTTGTTAAAAGGTGGGCAATAGAGCCGACAATCCAGTCAGGATGAGGCGGACAACCTGGAATGTTGACAACTGGTGTCTTGATTCCAAATTTTTTAAATACGCCAGATACGCTTGTAGCTTCTGTAAGATTGCCTTTTGCTGCTGGAATACCGCCATAAGCTGCACATGTTCCAATAGCCAAAACGCTGCCAGCCATTGCACCAAGCTCTTTTGTCATTTCAAGCATTGTTATTTCTTTGTGATTAAGCTCACCTGAGATGCAATATTTTCCATCTGCTGCCATTGGAATAGCACCTTCAACAGCAAGAGAGAATTTGCCTTTATACTCTTTAGCTACTCTATACATATTCTCAAGAGCTGTTTCACCTTCACTTGCCATTACAGTTGGATGATACTGAAGGCTTATGATTTCGAGTAACACTTTTTTGATTGTAGGCTCAACGCTGTTGAGCAAAGATACTGAACATCCTGTACAACCTTGTCCTTGTATCCAAAGTACAGGATGGTTTTCCAATCCCTTTGTCATTGCAGATATAAGGGTTGGGTTAAAGATTTGAGACAAGCCGATTCCTGCGGCAGTTCCGGTTAGACCTTTTAGAAAGGTTCGCCGAGATAGTGTAAGACTGGTTTGTTGTGTTTCAGACAACATGGTTTCCTCTTTCAATGGCACCTCCTTGATGCTGTTTGATGTCCATACTGAGAATTAATCAACAATGGATGTCGGTTAGAAATCATAATTGATTAATTTATATTGATTAGTGCAAGCTACTATTGATTAATTTAAACTACTTCGAGTATAAGTTTAGCAAAGATTGGGGATTGGCAGGAGTTATAAACTGCCAAATTTAATTTTAGAGAGTATAGAATATCAAAATATAAAGTGTCAACTATTAGTCTCATCAATACTCCACTTTTTCTTGATTTATTATCTAAATAATAAAATTGATAAATTTAGCGATAGTAAGGTTAAAGTTTGAAGAGATATTAATGATTTTTTACATAACAATAAGGATAGAAAAATGGAAGAGTTAAAAGGTTTTCAAAAGCAATATTTAAGAGGTCTTGCCCATGATTTAAAACCAGCTGCATTTGTAGGTCAAAAAGGGATAACAACAGCTTTGATTAATGAAATAAACCAAGGGTTAGATGCTAATGAGCTAATAAAGGTGAAATTTGTAGAGTTTAAGGAGAGGAGTATAAAAGACGAGCTTGCTGTTGAAATAGCAACACAAACCCACTCATATCTTACAGGTTTGATTGGTCATGTAGCTATTTATTACCGCCAAAATAAAGATTTGAAAAAACGTAAAATCGTAATACCAGCATAAGGTTGTTAGGGGTTTATTGTGAGAATGATAATAGACCATACTCTATAATCAAATCAATATAAATAAACACCTATAGAATCAAGAAGTTATAAAACAATAGAACATATATATACTACCAAAACACTATCACTCTGATGAGTTGTTCAACTCTTCTTCAATAGCAACGCACTCAAAAGGAGAAATATTGTGAAATTGCACAGCAATACCTTCTGATTCAACTCTTATTACCTTGCCTGTCAGCTTAAATGGCTTTTTGTCTTGGGAAAGTTCAAACACCATTGATATTTTCTGATTCTTTTTGAATTTAGTATGTTTTTTGGTTTTAATAAACATTCCACCAGCACTAAGGTCTTTTGTAACTTCTTTGTAAAGTTGTCCCGCACTCACAAAGTCTATCGGAATTGTTAACTCTTTTCTCTCGTAAGCTCTCTCTTCAATTATATTGACAACTACATCTTCTTTGTTAGATACGGTTTTGTCAGATATTGATGAGTCTTCAGAAGAAGCAAGGGGGGCAAACTCAATTTCAACAGGCTCATCAGACGGTTCAGTGATGATAGATTGAGAGAGTTGATCTTTCTTTTGTTCAACAGGGGCAGATAAAACAGATGTATTAGTAATTGCAGAGCTATTTTCCTTGCCAGAAGCTGACTGTTCTATCCAATCTTGAGTGATTTTTAGTAGTTTTTCCTGTTTCTCAGGAGGCAATTTCTGTATATTGACAATTATTTTAGTTAAGAGATTTGCAATTGGCATTTTATTATTATTTGC
>JADFXA010000056.1 GCA_015233755.1 Desulfamplus sp.
ACTATTAAAGAAGCAAAGTCAGTTAAAGGAATTGAAGGTATAACAGCAAAGTTTGAAAAAGCATTTGATAAGCTTTTATTAACTGCAAAAACGATAGGAGATCGTTCAAGGTCAGAAGATATGGTGAATGCCTACTCTTTTGCGCACCCATTTCTTGAAGTTACAGGCGATATTACTATGGCTTGGATGCTTTTATGGAGAGCCGCTGTTTCATCACCAAAACTTGAGCAAAAAGCTGGGTCTCTTGAGCGTTCAGTTATTAAAGAGCAGGCTGAAAAAAATAAAGATGTTGCTTACTATGCTGGACAGATTATGACAGCAGAATTTTTTATCAATACCATTTTACCTTCCGCTCTTGGTAAAATGGATGCAATTATAGAGGGCGATAAATCAGTTGAAGAGATGCCTGAAGCATCATTTGGATCAAAATAGGAATGACTATTTTAAAAGACTGGAATTTAAAGATTTTACAACTTTCTAAAAGTTGTAAAATCTATGCTTTATAGTTTGTAGAGATGAGAAGGGCTATAGTTTTACCTATCATTCTCATAAGGATACCAGTCAGAACGTCTTAAATTTTTAACCTTCAACACAGCAACCTCAAAGGTTGATGTGTTGAAGATAATCTTTCTTCCAACCTCACCCCCAACATCTTCAGATATAACTTTTATTCTTTTGCTGTTTAAAATCTTTCGAGCCGCCTTGATATTGTTCATCCCAACATTGATATTGGATACCTCTGGATTGTAGGCACCTCCAAATATCTGAGCCTCAATATGGTTGTTTTTAGAACCATTTGATAACATCATCTTTATTAAAGCAAAAGTTGCAACATTTCCGTAGATAGCGGTTGCCTTTTCTCTATCTTTGATCTCTGGGAACTGAAAATGGTTCATTCCGCCTATTTTCTGTTTTTTATCAAATAGGCATACAGACACAGACGAGCCTACTACAGTTGATATTGATATTGGTTTATCTGACAGATAGATAAACCCCGGCTTTAGAAGGTAATCTAATCGGATTGGAATATTATCTTGTTTGTCCATTAATGTATCTGTCTTTCTGTTTTTTTATATTATCTATGTATCTTAAACTTACAGATATTTTTCTTAAAATATTATATTATATGTGTAATTTCAAGTCATTAATGGTGATAATGATAGTCTGAAGTCTCATTTTTATATAAATAATATGTCTTAAATTATAAATATTGCACACAAACTCAATCTTGTGCTAAAAATTTAGATGTTAAGATATTAAAATTTTCTTATATACTGAAATCCTCTAATTTTTAGAGATATAAATTTAAAAAACAAATTAATAATAGAGTTATTCATAAGGGATAGGCAGTGGTGCATAGACTCCCCTTTATCAGGATAGGACACTTAAGGATTCTTGATCATTTGATGCTTGGATTTGCTTACAATGGCTCTGGAGCAGCTCTTCTTAAACACACTGACCACCTTATGACAGCGGTTTCTTTTGGTAGTTGGAGTCAGATAAAAGAAGCCTTTTGTAATGGCGATCTTCATGGGGCATTTCTCCCACTTCCTGAAGCTATGGCTCTTTTTGACTCTGGAATGGAGATAAAATTAGTGCTTTTTGACTCCCGACCCGGAGCATATATTATTGGTAATAAATCAGCAGGCATAAATAAACTTACAGATCTTAAAGGTAAAACTGTTCTTATATCTAACTATCTTTCTGTTCATAATCTTCTTTTTTATCAACTAATGACTTCAGCAAGATTAAAAGCAGGGCTTGAAAATGATAGCGATCCAGATGTATATATCGAAATTGTTCCGCCGTTTATCGTTCCTGAAATGTTAAATAATGATGAATCAAACGAAATCGGTGGTGTTTTTATAGAAGAACCTTTTGGCTCTATGGTTATTAAAAATAATTGGGGTAAAGTGATATTACCCTCGTCTCGTATTTGGACATCTCACCCTGGCTCAGTATTAATTATACACGACTATGTTATTAAGGACTACCGCAGACATCTTATGGATATAATTCACCTTATGGTAGCTTCAAGCCATTTTATATATAAAGATTCAGAGGATTTGTATCGACTCTCAAGAGAGTTTTTTGATAAGTTTAGACGGTTTCAAGATAGAGAAATTCTTGAGTTTATGTTTTCATCATTTTTGCCCAATGAGCCTAATTCTCTTATGCCAGATATTAAATCTCTTGAAGTTATTAATCGTTTCATGGTCAATGATATGGGAATAATGAAAAATATCATATATATGGATAATTTTGTAGATAGAAGTTTTGCACTTGAGGCTGGGGCATAATAAATTGAAAATAGATGTTTGCAATGTATCCAAAATTTTTCCTCGTTTTGATGGTGGAGAAAATATTGTATTAGATAATATATCCTTTTCGGTTAATAGCGGTGATTTTGTTGTCATACTTGGAGAATCTGGGGGTGGAAAGACAACTTTGCTAAACCTTTTAGCAGGGCTTGAAAAACCAACATCAGGAGAAATTTTTGTAGATGGCAACAAAGTAAATAGAATTGAACCATCTCGATCTATGCTGTTTCAACAGCCAGTATTAATTCCTTGGCTCACTGTAAAGGATAATGTCGCTTATGGGTGCAGGCTTCGAGGAGATATTGAAAATCTTGATTACAGGGTCTATCAGTTTATTGAAATGATGGGGCTTTCAGGTTTTGAGAACGCAAAGCCTGCTTCTCTTTCGCTTGGAATGGCACAGCGAGTCTGTCTTGCAAGAGCATTAGTTGGTCGTGCTGAGATGCTTCTTCTTGATGAACCTTTTGCCTCATTAGATACTTTTACTCAAGCCCATATTCAAGAGGAGCTTGTAAATATCTGGTTAAGTGAAAAATTTACAGCAGTTTTCGTAACCCATGACATTAATGAAGCAATACTTCTTGGTAATAAAATTATCTTGCTCGGTGGTTATCCTGGCTCTGTAAGTGGAATGTATGATATTGATGATCCATATCCACGGAATATAAATTTTCCTTCATTTAAAGAGTATCGTTCAGAAATACTTGCGAATTTAAAGCAAGCTCATGTTGGCAACAAAAAATTTTTTTCCATGAATAAAATCGACAACATGGATGAGGAGATTAAGCTTGATGAATAATTGCATAAAAGATAAAGATAATTGCAATGACCCTGATGTTATTAGTAATATTAATAGTCTTGATGATAACCATGATAATATTAATGTTATTGATAGATTTGACAGACGATCATTTCTTAAAAAAAGTGCTGCAATAACCATTGGAGCTGGTGCTGCCTTTGGCTCTTCTCTATTGTCGAATAGCCTACTTTCTACCTCCTCTTCTGCTTATGCCAATAATAGCAATGACCAAGAGCTTAAAATTGGATATATCCCAATAACAGATGCAACCCCTCTTCTTATTGCTTACGATCTTGGTTTTTTTAAAGATGAAGGGCTTAATGTGCCAAAACCTGTAATGGTAAGGTCATGGACGGTATTGACAGAATCGTTTATTGGCCAACAGTTTAATTTTACACACATGTTATTTCCTATACCTATATGGATGAGATTTAAGCAAAAAATTCCAGTTAAAGTTCTTGCATGGGATCACACCAACGGTAGTGCCGTTACAGTTCATCAAGATTCAGGTATAAAAGGCTTTTCTGATTTAGGAGGAAAACAGATTGCTGTGCCATCATGGTATTCAACTCATAACTACATGATTCAAATGGGGATCACTGCTAAGGGGTTAAAGCCCGTTATAAAACCCCAAGGGGCAGCTATTGCTTCTGATGAAGTTAATCTGTTTGTATTACCTCCGCCTGAAATGCCGACAGCACTACTTGGAAAAAAGATGGACGGATTTATTGTAGCAGAACCTTTTAATGCACTTGCAGAGATTAAAATTAAAGCAAAAATTATGCGTTTTACAGGTGATATTTGGAAGAATCATCCCTGCTGTGTTGTTGTCTCTCATGAAACCTTGATAAAAGAACAGCCTGTTATGATTCAAAAAGCTGTAAATGCTGTTGTACGAGCACAGCTGTGGTGTACAAAAAACCTTGAAAAAACGGCAGCTATTTTAAGCCGCGACAAGGGGAAAGGGTATCTCCCTGTGAATGAAGATGTGCTTTTGAGGGTATTTACAGGATATAACTTAAAAGAGTATCTTACAAAATCTCTACCAAGAGCTATTATGCACCCAGAATGGAATATTGGAAGAATCGGTTTTCAGCCATATCCTTACCCTTCAGCAACACAGTTTATTATCAGCCAAATGTCAAAAACAAAAGTTGAAGGAGATTCAAATTTTCTTCATGCTCTTGATCCTATTTCTGCAACAAACGAACTTGTAGATGACACATTTGTCAAAAAAGCTATGAAAGAGATGAGTATTTACGGTGCTTTTGATTCTGATTCAAACTCTCTTTCCCGCGAAGAGGTTATTGAAATTGGTTAATAAAAACCTCATATCAAATTCTATATCAAAACCTGAAAAAAAAGAGAGGATGATAAGTCTTAGCACTTTTTTCGGATATAAAGCATCAGATGTACGTTTTGAGCTGCTTGGAATATTGATTCTTCTACTACTATGGTTTATAGCAGGGTGGATTTTTTTACTTATTCCTTCAACATCCTTTGGCGAGATTTTTCTTCCTTTTCCTACGTTTAAGGCTCTTTATGAACTTCTTTTTCAAGAAAAATTTTGGTTGTCTGTAAAAGCAAGTATGAGTAGGGTATTTATTGGAATATCAATTTCTGCTGTTATTGGAATCCCTTTAGGGCTTATTACAGGTTATTTTCCAATTTTACGAAATATTGCTTATGCTCCAATTCAATTTTTAAGAATGATAAGCCCTCTTGCATGGATGCCTATTGCATTGATTGTATTTACGGGTTTTGAATCAGCAATCTCTTTTCTTATTGTTATGGCAACTATTTGGCCTATTATACTGAACACAGCATCAGGGGCAGCAAATGTAAATCCAAGTTTGATAAAAATGGCTATGAATCAAGGTGCAAACCATTTTCAAATATTTTACACAATTATAATTCCAGCCTCTCTACCTGGTATTATTGCAAGTCTTAGGTTAGCATTAGGAGTTGCTTGGATTGTGCTTGTTCCAGCAGAATTTTTAGGAGTTGCAAGTGGTTTGGGTTATCTGATAAATGATGCAAGAGACACTATGGCTTATGATCACCTTATGGCAATTGTTGTTGCGATTGGAATATTGGGCTTTACTTTAGATAAAATATTTCAAACAATTCAAAGTTCATTTACAAGAGCTTGGATTGATTGATCAGCTAACTTCTAAAATTAAAAAAGTTATTGTTTTTAAAGATTAAAAAATATAAATGGTTCTATTTTGAAGATATAAACATTAAGGAGCTTTTTTATGGCAGTTGATCCAAAAATGAAAATTCTGATAGCAGATGACTCAGGCACTATGCGTATCATGTTCAAACAGATGCTGAATAAAGCAGGGTTTGAAAATATTGTTGTAGCCATAGATGGTACTGATGGTATAAAAAAAATTCAAGAATCACCACCTGATCTGATTATCAGTGACTGGAATATGCCAAGAATGGATGGTTTAGAGTTTCTTCAATGGCTAAGAAAGACTCCACCCTACCAAAATATCCCATTCATAATGGCAACCGCACAGGCAGATAAAGGACAACAGATAGCTATTTATGAGGCAAAGGGGAATGGCCATGTACCTAAACCTTTTGATTCAAACCAGATAAAAGATGCAATATACAAGGTGTTTGCACCTGAAGCTGTGGCTGTCTCCGGGCCTAAAAAGCGCAATATAGCAGATGGTAAAGTTGAGCTTAATGTTGCCCATATTCAAATTACAGATCATCTTGTACTTGGTGCATTAAAACATAGAATAGAGTCTGGACAGGTTATACCTAGATTCTTTGATCTAAAAACAGATCGTAAGCCAGGTTGGAATCCTATACAAGAGGGCCTTGAAACAGGTGAAATTGACTGTGCATTTGTGCTTGCTCCAATTGCCATGGATCTTTTTGCTTATGATTCACCCATACAACTTGTGCTTCTTGCCCACAAAAACGGCAGCACCTTTGTCAGAAGCCGCCATTATGATCCCCGTTTTGACTCTCTACAGAGCTTCTACAAATATAAAGTTGTTGATATTCCACACAAGATGTCAATACATCATATGTTGGCACATCAGTTTTTAAAGGAGCTTGGATTAAAACCGGGTGTTCCTGGCAAAAAAGCGATTAATGTAAGATTTGAAGTTGTTCCTCCAATTAAGATGCCTGGGATTATGAAGGAAAATGAAGATGTTGCAGGTTTTATGGTGGCTGAACCTATTGCCACAAAGGCAATTGCAACAGAGATCGGAAATCTTGAATTTATCTCTGCAACAAGATGGAATAAACATCCATGCTGTATTGTTGCTATGCAAAAAGATTTTATTGAAAAATATCCTGATGCTGTTCAAGAGTTTGTTGATTTACTCATTGAGACAGGACAATACGTTGAGCAAGATAAGGTAAGAGCTGCTGAAATTGCTGTTAAGTTCCTTGATCCTGATGGACAGCTTGGGCTTAACACCAAAGTGCTTGAAAAGGTATTTTCTCAACCTTTAGCAATTAAAATGGATGATCTTTATCCTGTTATTGAAGATTTTGATGTAATACAAAAATATATGCACGATGTCATGGAGATTGGAAGATTGATTGATCTTGAAAAATTTGTAAATACTTCTTTTGCTGATAAAGTACTTAAAAGTTAATCTAACATTTCAAGAGGTGACTGTTGAAAGTTACAGAGCCAGATGTCATAAAATCAGGCGAAAAAGATTTGATCGAATCAATTAAAGATGACCTTGATTGGGATGCTATTAAGGAGATCTTTATACAAAGAATCAAATCATCTTCTTTTGATCTTAACAAAGATAGCTCTTTATCTTTTGATGTAAGTGGTGGTGAGATTATTGTGCATGAAGGAGAGATTGCATTTAGAGTTGATTTTGAACTGCAAACAGCTATGTCAATAATGTTTGATAGAAAAGGCAACTATATTCAAGAACAATATGATATGGCTTCAGATAAAATAGATTCTACGGATGCGGCAGTTAATAAGATAGATAACCATACTAAAATCGAATCCTATGATCCACTACTTGATGATACTGACCTTATCATTGATGATATTACTTCTCTTGAAGATGAAGATATACTTGGAAAAGTCGATGATGATATAATTTTAGAAAGTGATGACGATATTTCCTTAGAAAATAATGAAGATATTCTCGAGCAACTTGGAGATGAAAAAGATGCAGGTGAACTCGATCCAATTGCTGACTTAAATGATTTGAATAAATCTGATGATATTGAAGATATTCTTAAAGAGAGCAGAAATTTCTGGGGAACACAAGATAAATAGTAAAAATAACCAATCATCATAATTCATTATAATGCTATTCAAAGCTATGATTGATTATTGAAAAAAAGAGTGAGTATATAAATGGTGAATAAAGTGGAACAAAAAGCGGGACCAGATATTGGAGAGACACTTGGAAATATTCAATCAAAGGAAGAGATAGACAATATTTTAAGACACTATATGGATAGTGAGCAATACTCAAGAATGGAACTCATTACCAATATTGATGTCAGACGTAAAATTGCCAATGCAATTGCCATATCACATCCTGAATCAGTTTTTGTAAACAGAGGAAATGAAGAGGATCGCAAGTTTATCAAAGAGCTTGCCCTTAAAAAAGGTGAAGAGTCCCCATTAGCAATGGAGAACCACACTATTCATTTTGATTTAAGTCAGGAACAGGGTAGAATTGTTGACAGAACTTTTTATATTGTTGATGACTTTGAAGATGTAAGCTCTCTTGCTAAACGTATGAATCGTGAGACAGCACTTAAAGAGGTAAAAGAGAACTTTACAGGAATAATGCAAGGAAAGGTTATGATTGTAGGCTTTTACACGAGAGGGCCTGTTGGGGCAAAAGCTTCCAATCCAGCGATTGAGATAACAAGTTCTGCTTATGTTGCACACAGTGCTGAAATTCTTTACCGCAACGCATACTCTTCATTTAATAGCGAAGTTACAAGAATAGGACACTTTTTCACCAATATCCACAGCCAAGGTTTAAATAGACCAGAAGATTTGCCAAATGCAAGAGTGTTGATGGATAGGCACTATAAAACTACCTACGCTTTTAAATGCACTTATGCTGGCAACACACTACTTCTTAAAAAAGGGAACCACAGATTTGCGGTTGATATGGCTGTTTATGAAAAGTGTGGAGAAGAAGTTGCTGAACACATGTTTATTACAGGTATAAATGGACCAAAAAGTAGCACAAGCGATCCATCAAATAGTTGTAGAATTACATGGTGTGCAGGTGCAGCTCCAAGTGGATGCGGCAAAACCACAACCGCAATGGCTGGCAATCATTTTGTGGGAGATGACCTTGCTCAGATGTGGATTGCAGAAGATGGCTCAATAAGAGCTATCAATCCTGAATGTGGCATTTTTGGCATTGTTGAGGATGTAAATTGGGAAGGTGACCCAATGCTTATGGAGAATTTAAGAAAAGCAGGTGCCGAAGTTATCTGGTCAAATGTTCTTGTTGATGACAAACTTGTTCCTCATTGGGTTGGCAATGGCGAAGAGCCTCCTGAAAGTGGTATAAATTTTCAGGGCAGGTGGCATAAAAATATGGTTGATGCTAATGGTAAACCAATTCCAATGTCTCACCCAAACTCAAGATGCACAATTGCTTCATCAGCTCTTGGTAATTACTCAATAGAAGCGGAAAATCCAAAAGGTGTTGAGACAAGAATTTTTACTTACAGCGGCAGAGATAGCGATACAATGCCTCCAGTTTGGGTTGCAAAAAATTCAGAACAAGGTGTTGTTCTTGGTGCTTGTATTGTTTCAGCAGCAACAGCAACAGAGGTTGGAGCAAGTGGCGTAAAAAGAGCTCCTTGGGCAAATGCACCGTTTATTCCCGGCTCTCTTGGTGATTACATGGACGCTCAATTTAAGTTCTTTGGAAATCCAAAAATTGCAAAGGATAAAAAACCTGTTATGGCAGGTCTGAACTATTTTTTGACACATAAAGCAAGAGGTGGCGACTCTAATAAACTTCTTGGTGAAAAGCGTGATGTAAAAGTTTGGCTTGCGTGGCTTGAGCGTTATACTCACAATGAAGTCAAAGCAATTGAGAGGCCGATTGGATATATTCCAATATATGAGGACTTAAAGCAACTTTTTAGCCAGCTCATTAATAAAGAGTATTCTATTGAGCTTTATGAGAAGCAGTTTTCACTTTATGTTGATAATATTGTAAATAGATTAGACCTTCAAATTGAGGCCTATTCAAAGGAAAAAGGGATACCAGATACCCTATTTAGCGTTCTAAATTCTCAAAAAACAGAATTGTTAGCATTAAAGCAAAAGGTAGGTGCGATAGTATCTCCATCTATACTTATGTGAATTACCTCTAACTTAAAGGAGATAAGCTTCTTCGGAAGACAGAGTGCATCAGAGTAAGTATTTATAAATGGTTAGTTAGAAATTTTATGTAGTAATTCAATAGTTAAACAGTTAATGAGCAATCATTAATAATTAGTGTATAATTTAATAATTTTAGGTGAATAAAAATGGTAAGACTTGAAACAAGTATGGGCGAAATTTGTTTGGAACTTAATGCAGAAAAAGCTCCCAAAACAGTTGAGAACTTTATCTCTTATGTAAATGCTGGACATTATGACGGGACAATCTTTCACAGAGTCATTGATGGTTTTATGATTCAAGGTGGTGGAATGAACGCGGATATGCAAGAAAAGCAGACCCGTGAGCCAGTTGAAAATGAAGCTGATAATGGTTTGAAAAATGATGCCTACTCTGTCGCAATGGCAAGGACATCTGATCCACACAGTGCAACTGCTCAATTTTTCATTAATGTTAAAAAGAACGATTTTCTTAATTTTTCATCAAAAACCCCTCAAGGGTGGGGATATACCGTATTTGGTAAGGTTGTTAAGGGGCAAGGTGTAGTAAATAAGATCAAACAGGTTGCAACAGGCAACAAAGCAGGACATAGTGATGTCCCAAAAGAGCCTGTAACTATTATTAAAGCAGAAATTATTGAGGGTTAAATAAAATTTTCAAATTAGATTCTCCTATTTTATAAGTTTTATAATACAACCTAATATAATCAAATAGAGTAAATATATATTGAGCTTAGCCGAAACTATAAATAATTCGGCTAAGCTTTTTTATGAGCTTTAAAAAATTATGCAGTTAAAAGATGCTTTCCTTTGCCCTCAATGGGCTTTTTACCTGC
>JADFXA010000057.1 GCA_015233755.1 Desulfamplus sp.
ACGAGCGAATGGGATTTCCTCTATAACAAAGCGCACAATGAATACCTGAATTTCCTGGCAACAACGGGAATTGTGGGACTAGGGACATACCTTTCTCTTATCGGAGTTTTTATTATATGGTTTATAAAATTAAGTGCTTATATAAAGATTAAATAGTTAGTTTAATAAAATATTCTTAATCTATATGATTAAGAATATAGGTAGAGGGTTTTGAGATTAGTTATAATATTTATATAAACGAAAAAAACTATTTTTATAAAAAAAGGAGAAGTGTAAACATGAGTTTAAGACCGTTACAAGATAGAATTTTGGTTGAGCGTGTTGAAGAGATTGCAAAAACAAAAGGCGGAATTATTATTCCTGACACTGCAAAAGAGAAACCCGCTGAAGGTAAGGTTGTCGCTGTAGGCAAAGGGCGTGTTGGAGAAGATGGCAAGCTTATTCCTATGGAGTTAAAAGTTGGTGATCGTATTCTTTTTAGTAAATACGGTGGAACTGATGTAAAGATTGATGGTGTTGACTATCTTATTATGCGTCAAGATGATGTTCTTGGTGTTGTTGACTAATTATGTTTAATTATAATTAGCTGAAGTAGTGAGATATTTAGTAAAATATAAATTTAAAAAAATAATTATATAGATGGAGACCTATTAGAGATGGCAAAAGAGATTAAATATGATTCAAAAGCCCGTGAAGCAATGCTTAAAGGGGTTAAAACACTTGCAGATGCTGTGGTTGTAACTCTTGGACCTAAAGGAAGAAATGTTGTTATTGAAAAATCATGGGGTTCTCCCAATGTAACTAAAGATGGCGTAACGGTTGCTAAAGAGATTGAACTTGAGGATAAGTTTGAGAACATGGGCGCGCAAATGGTAAAAGAAGTTGCCAGCAAAACCAGTGATATGGCAGGTGATGGCACTACTACCGCAACTGTTCTTGCCCGTGCAATATATGAACAAGGTCAAAAGCTTGTTGTAGCTGGCAATAATCCCATGGGTATAAAAAGAGGTATTGATACTGCTGTAGCTAAAATTGTATCTGAGCTTGAAGCAATGAGCAAACCTACTAAAGATCAGAAAGAAATTGCTCAGATAGGGACAATTTCTGCTAATAATGACGAAACTATTGGTAATATTATAGCAGAAGCAATGGGTAAAGTTGGTAAAGAAGGTGTTATTACCGTTGAAGAAGCTAAGTCTATGGAAACAACTTTAGATGTTGTTGAAGGTATGCAGTTTGATCGTGGTTATCTTTCTCCGTATTTTGTAACCAATGCCGAAAAGATGGTAGCCGAACTTGATAATCCTTTTATTCTTATTTGTGATAAGAAAATAAGCAGCATGAAAGACCTTCTTCCAGTTCTTGAAGCAGTTGCAAAAATGGGTAAACAACTTCTAATTGTGGCTGAAGATATTGAAGGCGAAGCTCTTGCAACTCTTGTTGTTAATAAAATTCGTGGAACACTTAATGTTGCTGCGGTTAAGGCTCCTGGTTTTGGAGATAGAAGAAAAGCAATGCTTGAAGACCTTGCTATTCTTACTGGAGGACAGGTTGTATCTGAAGATGTAGGTCTTAAACTTGAAAATGTTGGGCTAAATGATCTTGGTCGTGCTAAATCTGTTGTAATTGATAAAGATAATACAACAATAATTGATGGTGCAGGTTCAAGAGAGGCTCTTGAAGGCCGTGTTAAAATGATCCGTGCTCAAATTGAAGATACCACATCAGATTATGACAGAGAAAAATTACAAGAAAGACTTGCAAAACTTATTGGTGGTGTAGCAGTTATAAGTGTAGGAGCTGCTACAGAGACTGAAATGAAAGAGAAAAAGGCAAGAGTTGAAGATGCTCTTAATGCTACAAGAGCAGCAGTTGAAGAAGGCGTTGTTCCTGGTGGTGGAGTTGCTCTTGTACGTGCAAGTGAAGCTCTTAAATCTCTCACAGGCGATCAAGAAGAACTTCTTGGTATTAAGGTTGTTGCTCGTGCTATTGAGGAGCCTTTACGCCAAATTGCCAACAACGCTGGAGTAGATGGTGCAGTTGTTATTAATAAGGTAAGAGAGGGGCAAGGTGCATTTGGTTACAATGCAAGAACTGATGTATATGAAGACCTTATTGAAGCAGGCGTTATTGATCCTAAAAAGGTTGTACGTTTTGCACTTCAAAATGCAGCAAGCGTTGCATCTGTAATGCTTACTACTGAAGCTATGATTGCTGATAAGCCCGAAGAGAAATCTGCTGGTGGAATGCCTGGTGGTATGGGCGGTGGTATGGGCGGTGGTATGGGCGGCATGATGTAGTCTTTATTTATATAATTAAAAAAGTAATTGCTATGATCTTTTATAAAGATATGTCTTTTAATTATATTTAAAAATAGAGCTCCTGTACAATTTTATTGTGCAGGAGCTTTTGCATTTTATCTTAAAAATTAATGTTTTGAGCAAAATGCTTATTAGGAAATTTTTAAAAAAATGATCTTGATGCACATGAGACTTGACATCATTGCAATGCTAATATACCATCACCATCTTTAAAATATTATGGTATAAAAATGAACCATTTATAATTTAAAGAATTTATTATTCTATGTGGTCTATGTTGCTGTTTTAACTAGGGGTACCTACAAAAGGTGGGTGCCCTTACTTGCTTAGAAAAAGTGCTATTGCATATTTAATCTGGAGTTTTTTATGAATCCTGAGACAACTGATATTTTTCGCATGATGATAAGTGCAGGGCCAGTAGTAAAAGCTGTCATGTTGCTTCTTCTGTTCTTTTCAATTACTTCATGGGCAATCATTTTTATTAAATATAGATATATCAGAAAAGCATACAAAGATTCTGTAGATTTTACTGATATATTTTGGCAATGCAGAAACCTTGCTGATGCATTTACAAAAGCAAAAGTTTTAAAAACAAGTCCGGTTGCCAGAGTTTTTATAACAGGGTATATGGAAGTTAAAAAGTTTGATGCTGTAACTACAGATAACAATACAACAACAAAGGGATTAGGTAGCTCTATTCCAACAAAATCTGCACCAGAATCTATAAAATATTTACCCTCATATAATGTTATGTCAAGTGTTCAAAGGGCTTTAAAAAGAGCTATAAGTTCTGAGTTAAGGCGACTTTCCCAGCTTATTACTTTTCTTGCAACTGCTGGCAATACTGCTCCATTCATCGGTCTGTTTGGAACAGTATGGGGTATCTTAAATACATTTCAAGGAATTGCTATGACTAAATCCGCAAGCCTTGCTGTCGTTGCACCTGGTATTGCAGAGGCGTTAGTGGCAACTGCTGCTGGTCTTTGTGTAGCCATTCCAGCAGTTATTGCTTACAACTATTTTACAGACAGAATTAGAGTTCTTGATTCCGAGTTGCAAAGTTTTGTTGCAGACCTTTTAAATATTATAGAGCGTGATCTTCAGAAAAATCAGGGGGCATAATGCAGGTTGGTGGCGGTAATGATCAGTTAATGTCAGAGATTAATGTAACTCCATTTGTTGATGTAATGTTGGTGTTATTGATAATATTTATGGTTTCTGCTCCTATGATGGTTGAAGGTGTAGATGTTAATCTTCCAAGAGCATCAGCAGCACCGCTAAAAACAGATGAGGAAAACCTTGTTATATCAATTCAAAAAGATAATCAAGTTTATATGAATGATCAGGTAATTGATATTCAATTTCTGACTGAGAAACTACAAAAAATATTAGAAAACGTTGAAAAAAGAGATGTTTATCTAAAAGCAGATAAAGATGTTCCTTATGGAACTGTTGTTGATGTTATGTCCAAGGTTAAATCAGCTGGGGTAACATCTCTTGGAATGATTACACTTCCAGAAGAAGAATAATCAATAAAATTATAAAAAAATGAGTTCATTAGATTTTTTACAATCAATAAGTTCAGGCTCAAGAGATAAACGGGCTGAATCCATTCCATCATTAACAATGATGTATGGACTTTCAATTGCCCTTCATGCTCTGATTGTGTTGGTTGTAATTTTTGCTCAACATTTAAATCCAGTTCCTGTTGTACCTTTTGCTGTTCAGGTTGATTTGGTTTCATTTTCTCCTGGTCCACCTGAAAGTAGTAGCTCTGAATCTGAAGATAATATAAATGAATCTACTCAATCTTCGACTATTAAAAAATCAACAGACGGAGATACTAAATCGATTATAAAGCAACCTAAAAGCGGGCCCAAGGTTAAGAGTTCTGTTGATTCTGATAGTCAAAAAAAATCAGATGTTCCCATTAAATCTTTGAAAAAGAAAATTGCAAAACCTGAGAATGAAGTCAAAAAAAAGTCAGAATCTCCAGATATTGAGCAAAAGCCTGAGCCTAAACCAAAGCCTGAGCCTGAAGAACCAAAAGTTAAACCTAAACCCGAGCCAGAAGTAAAGCCAGAGCTTAAAGCTAAAGCAAAACCAGAGCCCGAAGTTGTTGAGAAGGCAGAGATACAAGAACCTGTTATTGAGAAAAAGAAAGAGTCGTTAAAAAAGAAAACTTATGACTCTGAAAAAGTTGAGAAAAGTGAAAAAGAAGCGGTAGCTGAAAAAGAGACTTCTAAAGAGAAAGCTGTTGCAGAAAAAACAAATACGGCAAAAAACAAAAAGCAAGAACAGGGGACATCTGATAAAAATGAGGGTTCTGAAGATGTTGGTACAACTGAAAAAGCAAAGCAATCTGGAGACAACAATTCTGGGAATAAAACTAAAAGTTCCACTGACTCAAGTGGCTCAGACGGAAACGAACAAGGAAAGAGTGATTTAGCATCTGCTTTGAGTCGAATGAAAAGCAAAGTTGCGAGTCAATCTGCTAAAAGAGGTAGTGGAGCTGGAACTGGCAGCGGAATCGGGAGTGGAATAGGTAGTATAGCTTCATCTGGAGGACAAGGTGCAGGTACTACATCTGAAGCTATTGGTCTATATAACCTGGAGTTGATGTATAAAATAAGACAGAATTGGTCATTTAATGAAAAGCTTGCTGGTGCAGAGAATAAAATTGAGGTTAGAATTTTAATTAAAATCTTACAAAACGGAGAGATAAGAGATATATGGTTTGAAACACGCTCAGGTAATGCTCATCTTGATGATTCAGCATTAAAGGCTGTTAAAAGATCTAATCCTCTACCACCGTTGCCTTCTGGATATAGTTCCTATGATATAGGACTAATATTCACACCATCTGGTTTGAAGTAATTTGAAAATAATTTGTTTTTATTCAAATTTTCTGTTTATATAACTTTTTATTCTTTAATGATTTTAAATCATATTAAAAAAATGGGGATTATGGTTCAAAAGATAAATACAAAATTTATGGCTGCATTAAATTCATGTGGATTTTTTATTTTGTGTGGATTATTGTACGTTATGGCATTATTTCCGGCTGTTGTTATGGCACAGCATGCTTATATTAATATTAACGATCCTTTGATGCGTAAAATTCCTGTAGCTATACCTCTATTTAAATCCTTCACAGGGAATGAACAGGAAGTTACTCTTGGTAAAAATGCGGTTGATATAATGTCAAGTGCCCTTGATTTTACAGGTTACCTCTCTGTATTAGATAAAGCATCATTTATCGAAAATCCTGCAACAAAAGGAATTACGGGTGCTGATATTAATTATAAAAACTGGACAGTAATAGGTGCTGATCTTCTTATTACTGGTGGTATTGTAGAGCAAAATGGAGCTGTTAGGTTAGAATTGAGGCTTTTCGACTCTTTTAAAGAATCTCTTCTTATAGGTAAGGTTTATACTGGTAATAAAGAAGATATTAAAAGTATGGTATATCGTTTCTGTGCTGAAATATCATTATTACTAACTGGAAAGATGGGGGTGTTTGGTAGTAAAATTGCTTTTGTTTCAACAGTCAAAGGAAATAAAGAGATTTTTACTTGCGATTTTGATGGTGGTAATGTTTCTCGGGTAACTAATTTTAACAGTATAACAATATCACCAGCATGGTCTTCTGATGGAAACTATATTGCATTTACATCTTATGCAAAAGGAAATCCTGACCTATACATACGTGACGTGAGAACTAATCGAGATGCTGTTGTCTCTAAAAAAGGTTTAAATATAACTCCAGCATGGATTCCAGGGCAATTTGCTTTAGCAGCAACTTTAAGTTTTTCAGGGGATCAAGATATTTATATAGTATCTGGTACTGGTGCGGTTAAAAGCCAATTGACTAATTCAATGGGAATTGATGTATCTCCTGCTTTTTCACCAGATGGAACGCAATTTGCTTTTGTTTCTAAAAGATCAGGAAATCCTCAAATTTATATAGGAGATACTGGTTCAGGTTCTGCAAGAAGATTAACATTTGAAGGAAATTACAATACCTCACCAGCATGGTCTCCTGATGGTGATAAAATTGCTTATGTAGGTGTTGTTAAAAATAGTATTAACATTTATGTTATTGGTGTCAACGGTGGTGGACCGACTCAGCTGACAAGCGGTCAAGGAGATAATGAAGATCCATCATGGTCTCCTGATGGAAATCTCATTGCATTTAGCTCAACACGGCAGGGGGCATCAAGAATATTTGTGATGACTTCAACTGGATCTGATCAAAGACCTCTTTTTACTTTTGGAGGCTCTCAAACTGATCCAATGTGGTCGTCTGCGTTTGGAAATAAATAATAAATTATTAAATGATTCAAAACTTAGGAGGAAAAAATGGGAAAAAAAGTTGTTGTTAAAATTATGGTTATGCTTTTTCTGTCAGCAATGATGCTTACAGTTTCTTGTGCTAAAAAAAGTGTTGAAACAGATCCTTCAGCTGGCATTCAGCAAGGCTCACAAGATGGACTCTCTGCAGAAGAGATTGCAAGGCAAAAAGCTCTTGAAGAAGAGCGTCTAAGAGAAGAAGCATTAAGAAAAGCTCTTGCCGCTGAAAAAGAGAAATTTGAAATGGAAGATATTTATTTTGACTTTGATAGTTCAGAGCTTGTTCCTGATGCTCGTAATCTTCTTAAAGAAAAAGCAGATTTCCTTACAAGAAACAGTGGATTAACTGTTACAATAGAGGGACATTGTGATGAGAGAGGCACTACTGAATACAACCTTGCTCTTGGTGAGAGACGTGCTATGGCAGCAAAGAGATTCTTACAAGACTTGGGTATTGCTGAATTTCGTCTAAATACAATTAGCTATGGAGAAGAGAGACCCGCTGTTCAGGGTAATGACGAATCTGCATGGTCAAAAAACAGACGTGCTCATTTTGTGATTCGGTAATCAATTAAAAATTTACCTCCCTTTTAAATAGATTTTTCTTGAATGAGTTGATCTTTTTGAATGTCAGCAAGGGAGGTTTCTTTTGGCAAAAACAAACTTCTGGAATACTGTTATGATAAAGAAAATTAATGTTTTACACCTAAATCTCTTTTTCTTATTATTTTTATGTTCAGGATGTGTCAGTAGTAGTGAATTTCAACTACTTGAAAGCAAAGTAGCTGCACTTGAAGAGGATAATACTAAACTAAAAAAACAGTATGATATCATAATTAATGAAGATTTTATCACCCTCGAAAAAGAGCAGCGTGAGAAATATGCTGAAGTCAGGGACATGATGGAGAGCCTTAAAAATGATATACAAATAGTTAGAGGCAATCTTGAAGAGTCTGAACATCGTTTAAAAGAGGCGAGTGAGGCAGCTGGTGCATCTGAGTTAGGTCGCCTTGATAATGCAATCTCTATGAATTACAGACGGATACTTAGAATTGAACAACATTTAGGACTTGAGTCATCTGAGCCAGCAGATGGTAGTGTTGTTCCATCACAGGTAGAGCAGCCATCTGATGGAACTGCAAAAACTTCAAGCTCATCTTCAGGAACTGTTCAATCAGGCACATCTACACAAAATGCAAGTG
This sequence comes from Desulfamplus sp., assembly GCA_015233755.1. Classification (GTDB taxonomy): domain Bacteria; phylum Desulfobacterota; class Desulfobacteria; order Desulfobacterales; family Desulfobacteraceae; genus Desulfamplus. Next base: position 7,877 of record JADFXA010000057.1, read on the forward strand.
AAGACAGTCTATATAATGCGGCTAAGGCACTTTTAGATGCTGGAAAAAATGAACCAGCGAGAAATCAATTTGAGGCCTTTATAAAGCGTTACCCAACTTCAGAGAATGCAGACAATGCAAGATTTTGGGTAGCAGATAGTTATTATAGAGAAAAATGGTATGAAAAGGCAATTCTTGAATATCAGAGAGTTATAGAAGAATATTCAAAGGGAAATAAAGTACCTTCTGCTCTTTTAAAACAGGCATACTCTTTTGCAAATCTTGGTGAAAAAAGTAATGCGCGTTTGATTTTAAATGAGCTAATTAAAAAGTATCCACAAACACAAGAAGCTGAAAGTGCAAAAGAAAAACTTAAAACATTAAATTAGATGATCAAAGTAATAGGCATAGATCCTGGACTTGCTGGAACAGGAATAGGCGTTGTTCAGGGTGATAGTCGAAAAATCTCAGCCTACTCTTTTGGTAGCATCAATACTGATAAAAAAGATTCTCTTCATTTACGTCTTAACTTAATTTATACCCAAACAATTGATTTTCTCCGTGAACAATCCCCTGATATAGTCATTTTTGAAGATATATTTTCTCTTAAGCAATATCCCAATTCAGCCATCACACTTGGAAAAGTTACTGGTGTATTAATGCTTGCTGCCTATAAATCTGGTGCAACAATTTATGAAATACCCGTTAAAGAGGCTAAAAAGCTCATCTCGGGGAGTGGCAATGCAGATAAAGATCAGGTTGAAAAATCTGTAAGGCATATTTTAAAACATCCTCAAGAGATAAGACCTTTTCACTCTTCTGATGCTCTTGCTTTGGCTATTACAGGCCTTTTTAGATATAGTTCACAAATATATTGTTAGCAAAAGGATAGTTCTACATGATTGGATATATTGAAGGGAAAATATTAAAGATGACGCAAGATGGAATTTTACTGCTTGCTGGTCATGTGGGGTATGAGATTATTCTTCCAGTGTTTGTAATGGAGAAAATTGTCAAAAAACCGCTTAATTTCTCAGTTATATATCCATCAATTGACCACAAATCAGATAATATCTCCAATATTGCATCTTCTGCTACAGAGACTTTTAATTCTACTTCTAATCAAATTGCTCTATTCATCTACTACCACCAAACTGATAGGCAGCCAAAGCCTATTCTTATCGGATTCAATTCAGAAGAGGAGAAAGATTTTTTTCAGGCTTTCATTTCTGTTGATGCAATAGGTCCTCTTAAGGCTGTAAAGGCTATGGAAAAACCAATATCAGAAATTGCTAAAGCTATTGAAAATCAAGACATTGATTTTCTTTCTAACCTAAAGGGTATAGGTAAGAGGACAGCACAAAAAATTGTTGCAGATCTTCATGGCAAATTATCACGCTTTATATCTGAATCTAATAATTATTCAAAACTATATAGCGATAGTTCAACGATACCTGTAAATTTCGATTATGCCGATAATCAATCTGCACCATTAACATTAAGCGGTGAAAGTTCACTTTCCATGCAACAAATCTTTCAGCAAGTTGTCGATGTTCTTATTGAACAACTTGGCTATACAAGTGCAATTGCAAAAAAAATGGTTAATATAGCAATGCAAAAAAAACCTTCTATATCAACACCAGAAGAGCTTTTTGAAGCAGTTTTGCATGGAAGACTTTAAAAATATAATAATATTTGGTGAGCTAACATGAGCGACTCAATTATTTCATTCTCTTCAGTATCACCTTCAACCCTATCTTTACGTGAAATATCTTCTCCAAAAGAGTCTAAGACAGATAGAGATATTGACTCTGGTTATTCATTAAGACCAGACAAATTTGATGAGTATGTTGGTCAATCAGAGACTGTTAAAACATTAAAAATTGCTATTAAAGCTGCAAAAATGAGGAATGAGTCTCTTGAACACATTCTTCTTCACGGTCCACCCGGGCTTGGAAAAACTACAATATCCCATATTATTGCTAATGAAATGGGTGGAAATCTGACGGTTACATCAGGTCCTGCTTTAGAGAAAGGAGGAGACCTTATTGGAATGCTCACGAATCTCGCAGATGGTGATTTTCTTTTCATTGATGAGATACATAGAATCTCTAAAACAGTTGAAGAGTTTCTCTATCCTGCAATGGAAGATTATGCTATAGATTTTGTCTTTGACAAAGGTATCCATGCAAGAAGCCATCA
>JADFXA010000058.1 GCA_015233755.1 Desulfamplus sp.
AAGAGGCTCTTAAGAAAGAACGTTCTGAAATAATCTCTCTTCAATCAACATTGCACGATGTTCATGTAAAGTTTAATACAAAACTAAAAGAACAAGAAGAGATAATTGAAAGTAGGCAATTAATTATTAATGATATGCAAGATTCCCTTCAAAAGAGTAATTGTGAAGCTAAATCATTGCAAAACGAACTTCAAGAGAAGAATTATCAACTTGAGGAGCTCATTAAAAAAGAGTCAGAATATATTTCCATAATTGGCAGATGCAAAGAAGAGCTTAATGGAAGTATTGTAGAAAAAGAGTCGTTAAGAGTTAGCTTGACTGCGTGTGAGCACAATAACCAAACTCTAATTAGTATCCATGAAAGTCAGATTAATGCCCAAAAGGATGAGATTGTCAAACTTCAAGATATGCTAAATGCTATTTATATAAGTCTTGCTTGGCGTTTGATAACAAAATATCGTATTTTTTTGGAAAAAATTATACCAGCAGACTCCATTGGAAGAAAATGTTATCAAATATGTAGAAGGATATTTGGTGGAGTTTATCGGTTTATATTATCAATAAAAAGTAAATATAAAGAGAGAATAGAAAAATCTAAGCCCGAGCCAATTTTATTTAATTCATTGAGCTCATTAAGATGTGAAAATGCCTTATATAGTGAATGCCCAGCTGTATCAAAATCAGATGCATTAGAATCTAATACAATTCTTCTTGTTTCACACGATTTTGAAAAAGCAGGTGCTCAGATAAATTTAGTCAATATGGGCAGCTCGTTAAAGTCGAAATATGGTAAAAATATAATTTTTATTGCTCTTCAAAACGGTGCTTATAGAGATGCGTTTGAAAAGGTTGGAGATGAGGTTATTGATCTTAATTTGAGCTTAAGAGGTAATCTCGAGATAACGCCTTATATAAAAGATGTTTTTAGGAACTTTAAAGAGCGTGGAATTGATAAATGTATCTGCAATACCGTTGTTAGCGGAATACTAGCCCCCGTTTTAAATGAATTAGATTTTTGTTTTATAAATCTAATTCATGAGTTACCCGTAACAATAGAGATAAGTAGTTTTCATGGAGCAATTCCAGCTTTGAAGCAATACTCAAAAACTATAGTATTTTCTTCTGAATATGCTAGGGATATATATATAAACCAATATAATTTTAAAAAAGAGCAAACATTAGTAAAACCCCAGGGTAGTTACTTCAAAAGTATTCCTCTTGAAGATAAGAAAAAAGCCAAGAAAGACATAAGAGATCAACTTTATTTAACACAAGATTCAGTAATTATTTTAAGTTGTGGTTATATGACGTTGCGTAAAGGGCCTGATATTTTTATTAATCTTGCAAAGCAAATATTACAAAACCCCAATAATAGTAATATTCATTTTGTATGGCTTGGTGGATATGAGCCTGAAATAATGAATTGGATGAAAAATGATATAAAAATATTAGATATTGCAGCTAATGTTCATTTTATCGATTTTGTAGATGAGCCCGCATCGTTTTTTGCTGGGGCTGATATTTTTGTTCTAACCTCCCGTGAAGACCCATTTCCAACTGTTGTATTAGAAGCAATGGACAATGGTACACCAGCTATTGCCTTTGATGGAGCAGGAGGAATTCCTGAGCTATTTAGAGATGGCTGCGGTATAATTACTCATTATCTTGATGTAGATACAATGGCAACAGAGATATTGACACTACTTACAGATAGCGCAAAATATCAGTCAATTGCCAATCTTGCAAAAAAAAGGATTCAAGAGGATTACGATTTTGATCGTTACACTGGTTTCTTGCTTGAGTTGCTTGATAACAATTTATCTGATCACACTATTGATAACTCTTCTGATAACCACAATTTAAATAATTCTGATATTTTACCACAATTTTCCAACTTGCAACCGTTAGAGAGATTACCAGAAAAAGATAAAAATTTACTTTATATTAGCTCTTTATTAGATTCGAGCAGAAATATAGGAGAGTATTATAAACCTCTTAAACATAATCTACCTATAAATTCTGCGATCAAGATGATAGCCTTTTATCTTCCACAATTTCATCCTATTGATGAAAATGACAAATGGTGGGGTAAAGGTTTTACTGAATGGAGTAATGTCAGCAAAGCTATTCCGCAATTTGTAGGACATGATCAGCCAAAACTTCCGGGAGAACTTGGCTTTTATGACTTGAGATTGATTGATATTCAAAGACGTCAGGCAGAGTTGGCAAAAAATTATGGTATTCATGGTTTTTGCTATTACTATTATTGGTTTGGTGGCAGAAGAGTTTTGGAACGACCCTTAGAACAGTTGATAAATAATCCTGATATTGATATTCCATTTTGTCTTTGTTGGGCAAATGAAAACTGGTCAAGACGCTGGGATGGTTCAGAAGATGATATTTTGTTAAAACAGGAATACTCTTTAGGATATGATAAAAAGTTTATTCAAGATATATCTACCTACTTTTTAGACAAACGCTATATTAAAATTAATGGAAAACCAATTTTGTTGGTTTATAGGGCTGAGTTACTTCCTGAACCTTTAAATACAGCTATTTTATGGCGTGATTGGTGTTTAAAAAATAATATAGGAGAGATATACATCTGCAATGTCCATTCATTTGAGAGTATTAACCCTAAATCAATTGGATTTGATGCTGCTATTGAATTTCCTCCTAACACCTTTCCCGTTAATCCTATTAATAATTTCGTTGATATTGTGAACCCTGATTATAAAGGAATAATCTACGATTATCTACAGTTAGTAGATATTTCAATCTCTTATAAAATGCCAGATTATCCTAAACATCGAGGGATCACAACAAGTTGGGACAATGAACCCAGAAAACCTGGAAGAGGCACTACCTTTATCAATTCCTCTCCAGATATTTATGAAAAATGGTTAAGCCACATAGCATATTTTACAGATAAGCATTTTAAAGAGGATGAAAAAATCATTTTTATAAATGCATGGAATGAGTGGGCTGAAGGAGCTTATCTTGAGCCTGACAGAAAGAATGGCTATGCCTATTTAGATGCAAGCTACTCTGTTATATCAAAATTTGAAACTAAAAAACAAAAATTGATTAAATCAACACAGAACAATATAAAAAAAGATGCATCAATAGCTGTAATTGTCCATCTCTTTTATGATGATCTTTGGGAAGAGATAAATAGGTATCTTAAAAATATTCCTGACAAATTTGATCTTTATATCTCTATAAATGATGGTATTAAAAAAGAGTTTATTGAAGAAATGGTGGCTCTTTATCCAAATATACATCTATTTGCTTTTGAGAATAGAGGCAGAGATATTCTTCCATTTATAAATATATTAAATGAGATAGTCTCTTTAAATTATAAATATATATGTAAAATCCATTCTAAAAAATCAACTCATACAGATGTGGGTCAAAAGTGGAGGACAAACATTTATAAAGAGCTATTGGGAAGTCCTAAACAGATTCGTAAAATTTTGGATAGATTTGATAAAATAGAAAATCTTGGCATAGTTGCCCCTAAGGGCTACCTGATTCGTCTAAATGACTGTATAGGATACAATGATGAGTTAGCAGGCAAAAACATGGGGTATATTAAGCAATTTTTAAATGAGCTTGATGCCGAACTTATAGAAGATGAATGTTTTGTAACTGGAACAATGTTTTGGTTTAGACCTGAAGCACTAAAGAGAATATTATCATTAAATATATCATCAAAGGATTACCCAATTGAGGATAAACAAATTGATGGTACAATAATGCACTCACTTGAAAGGATAATCACGCTATGTGCAAGAATATCGGGTTACCAATATATTGATACTACGCAATGTGAGAAGGTATAAATATTTATGGTTCAATCTATAGTTTTTAAATGTTCTGGTTATTGCTATACTTGTGACCAACAGGTAGATTTTATTGCTTATAATGATTGGTTTAGGGATCATTTTGTCTGCTCAAACTGTGGAAGTATTCCTCGCGAAAGGGCACTTATGCAAGTTATCGAAACCTACTTTCCAAATTGGCGGCAAGCAATAGTACACGAGTCATCACCTTGTGGAAGAGGTGCCAGCAGTCGGCTTGCTAAAGAATGTTCTAACTATATTCCTTCACATTTTTTCCCTGAGCATATATCAGGAACTATTGTTGAGGGAATACGTTGTGAGAATTTAGAAGAGCTTTCATTTGCTGATGAGAGTGTTGATTTGCATATAACACAAGATGTCTTAGAACATCTTTTTTATCCTTCAAAAGCATTTAGTGAAATAAATCGGACTTTGAAACCAGGTGGTATGCACATCTTTACCGTTCCAATAGTAAATAAGAACAACCCATCTACATTAAGAGCCTGTATAAATAATAATGGAATAAAGTATATTATGCCAGAGGTATATCACGGTAACCCTGTTGGTGATGGCAGGGCTTTAGTTACCGTAGATTGGGGTTTTGATATTTGTTGGCATATTTTTAACGCTTCTGGTCTTTTCACACAAATTATTAATATTGATGATCTTAGTAAAGGAATTAGAGCTGAATATATTGAAGTTTTAGTAACATTTAAGCCCAATAAAGATGAACGAAAGACTATAATGCCGTAATTTAGTGGATAGCATTAATCTCTTTTATCGATTATGGATTCATCTATAAACAACTCTTACTTTAAGAGTTAATAACAACAAGAAGGGTGCGGTGAATTGACAACATCTGGATACCAAAGAGTTAGCTCTTCACCTTTATAAATTGCCTTACTTGCAGCCTCCACTCCCTGCATGAATGAGTGATCCATATTTCCCACTTCATAACGCCAAGCCCCAAATCTTCCTCTTGATAGAACACCTTGTTCTTGTAGTTGCTTAATCATTGGAAATAGAGCCTTATTTCTATTTTTACTTGGTGTTGGATAACCATTCTCTACTCTTTTATACCATGTATGATTTATTTCGCTTTTGTCTTTAATGAGTTTAGTATTAACCGCACCTTCTATTACTTCGTCGACAACTTTCTCATGGGTTACAGGTTTCATAGGGCTTTCGCTCACCTCAAACATTAACGACCATGAATTCTTTATATCTGGAACATTATAAGGTGAATAATTGCTAAATACAGTAACTCTATAAAAAGGGTTATCATTTTCAGGAAAATATATCCAACATTTATCTTTTAGGTATTCAGGCGGATTTCCTTTTAGCCCCAGACCTATAACATGAGTTGATGAATATTTTAAATCTAATTTAGTTTTTGTTGCTACTTCTGAAAATAGATCTACTTCTGATTTTGAAGTCTTTTGGAAATTATATAGTGACCCAATCTCTGTAATTGGAATAGTGCTTATTAAAATATCATAACCTTTTATTGTACCATCTTTAAATTCAAGGGTTTTATCTTTAATATTAACCTTAATCAATTCACTATTAAAAAACATCTTATCTTTAGGTAAAGAAGCTCCAATTTTTTCCCAGATAGCTCCGGTTCCACCTAAAGTAGGAAATCTGAAACGAGAATTTGGACCCCAGCCAATATCATCTTTATCAAATATGTGGTTATCAATAATTCGTTTAATATCAACCTTTGCAACACGCTCACCAACCCAATTGTGGCTTAACTCCTCAACAGGATATGCCCACACTTTATAGTTGTAAGGACGTAGGAAATATTTTGCAATCCCTTTACCAAATCCAGCATCAATCCAGTCTCCAAAATGCCTCAACTGAGATGACGATAAGTTTGATATGGATTGATTGTTTTGAATTGAAAAAGGAGAAGTCTGAATATCCAGAAGACCATGCAAACATTCACTAAAGATCTCTTTGGGCAATCTGTGGATATTATTTTGAATAGGGTAGGGGATAAATCTGTTTTCCATCCAGACCCAAGCACTTCTATCATGGAAAAGCCATTCTGAATCTCTATTCATAACAGTATCCATAACATGATCAAAATATGGATAGTGGCTGAAAAGAACATGACCACCTATATCCCACCAAAAATCTTCGCTATCTTTAAACGATGCGGATAGACCTCCTGTATGGTTACTCTTTTCATAAAGAGACCAATTTTTATGCCCAAGTTCGTTTAAACGCCAAGCTGCACCAAGCCCACATGGTCCCGCTCCAATTATAATAATATTCATTTTAGTTCACTTACCTCAAATATTTAGATTTTTACTAATTACAATTCAGAACAATCTGTCTCTCTACAGATATGCAATTCGTAAAGAAAAAGGGGTGTTATTAAATCAGAAAGAAAATTTGCGTTGTTCTTATTTGCAAAGCTTACTATGACATAGCGGGATGGTTTATTAAATGGTTGTTCAAGACCAGCAGAAGCAGCAAGAAAATATCCATTGAAATTAAATAGAGGTATTCCATTTATAATAGGCTTGAAATCTGAAATAACTGGAACAGTTTTCCATTTAAGTTCAGAAGACAAATAGGCGTATTGGGTTGAATTAGTTGGTATAAAATTGCCGTTTGCGTCTTTATCATAAGGTCCCGCACAAACTATATAAATATCAGATAAATCTGATGAAGATGATTGAACTCTTGCATTAAAGTTAATAGTTTCTCCATTACCATAAAACATCTTATCAGTAGATATTTCCATTAAATTTGATTCATTATCTGGAATTTCAAATTCAGAAAATATCAATCTTCTATCTCTTGCATCTGCAAGAGCCATTAACATAAAGGTATTTTGATATATCTTAATGCGAGCATAACCTTCACAAGAATATGGATGAATTGCCTGTTTGACATTCCAATTAACTCCATCAGGGCTGTAGTGATACATGATATTGCCCCCATCGCCATCTGCGTCAATAGGCATATCTGGTGAGTTATCCCACACACCATGAAAACCACCTGATTTATCTTCAATAATACCCATTCCCATTCCTGCTCTATGTAAAAAAGGTTTGTTAACTTGTCCAGCAACTGTTTTCATCGTCCAGCTATTTGTAGTTTGTGAATAGCTTCCTATTAAATTTGATGTTCCTTGATGTATTCCATTTGAGTCAGTTGCATAATGGTAATATGAAGCATAAGGTATTCCATCTTTGTTGATAGCAAGCTCTGTCCAGAACTCATTTTCAGATAAATTACCTGAATCAGCATGGTCAACTTGAGACATTTTCCAACTGTTCAGATCACTTGAAAAGGCATACCACAATTGGTGACCAGCCCCAGAAGGAAATACAACCCCTTTAGTAGCAGGAGGGTGTGTTGTCGGATAAGCTTTCATAAGTTCATCACTGTTTCCATTGCCATATAAGATATGGTACTTATTACGATTTTTATCGTAAATAAAATTAGCAAGCCTATAATAATCAGATGTTTCTAAATTAATAACCTTTCCTTCCCATGTTCCTTTTTTTGTCGTAGATGGAATAAACATTTTGAGAGCTTTTTTAAATGGCGGGGTAAGTAAATTGCCTTGACTATCAGCAAATATCTCATATTCTCTCAAAAATATAGGTTGATTATATTTATTCAACTGCATCTTTGTATGAAATGTTCCAGAAGCGATGTTAATTTTAGGTTGAACAACACCTTTTATAATTGTCTGATATACCAGGCCAGATGTATAGCCATTATAGTCTGGGTGATTATGGTCAATAAATTGTGTGCCATCTACGATATAACATATATGAACTACATCATTATCATCAACTATAAGGTATGTTGAAATTGAATATGCTGAACCAGACTCTTCAAGCACAATCTTTTTTTCTCCTGACCATGAATATTTTTTATCTTTTGTTGAGACTAATTTGCTTGTGTAAATTATTTTAGCTTTAGTAGTGTTTGGTATAGGTTCTGTATATACACAGTGAATAGTTCCATTTTTTGATACGTCAAAGTCATAGGCATAAATTCTGATACCCGGACTCTCTTGTGAATCTACAATTGTCTCTTCTGTTATAGTAGATAGCTTTGCAAAGCATCTGGCCTCAAAAAATACTGTTAATAAAACCAACATCAATAGGAATAGTGTTTTTTTCATACCGTCACCTTCTCTCTAAGTTTCTTATTAACGTTAAAATAATATCTTAAATTAATTAGATATTAACATTTGGTTTTTGTAAAAGATTTTTATTACCCGCATGATTTTCTATATCAATAAACAGATAGTCAGTAATCATATTCTCTTTAACAATATTACCAACCGTTCCCGGAAGGAGGTGAACTCCAGAATAGTGTTTTCCTAAAATATAATTATTTTGAATGCGATTATAGCAGCTTGGAAAATCTGCTTGTGCTTCATGTTGGCGAAGAGCAGAACTAATTAATACCCCGAAAAAATGGAATTTATTATTCTGACCTCTATTATTATCTGCAATTATATTGCCTGAGATACTACATGCATATCCAGCACGCACAAACTTTATACCATCACCCCAATTGCCGTGAATGGAGTTGTTATCAACTCTGCAATATGCTGCATTATCAAAACTGATTCCTGGGAGTTTAGCTTTAGAACTTCCATCTTCCATTAAACCCATCTCATCTACATAATCTACGGTCAACTCTTCGTTATGCTGCAAACCACGCCAACCATTTCCATAAATATTACAATTTTTGATTAGGCAACACCAAGAACCATTGTCAATAGTTATTCCTTCGCAATCATTATTGGATATGGTAGTGTTAATAACACTAAGGTACCCAACTCCATCTGTTGTTATTCCCATTTTTCTATTACCTTCAAATATACAATTTGTAATAGTAGTATGGCATGGTGATGGATCATCAGGTTCGAATGGACCAAAATTTCCTACTACCTGTGATGTATAGTGAATTTGAGCGTTAAAGTCTAATGGGTTAACTCCTTGTGGTAATTTAAGGTCAGTTAGAAAGACTCCACTTTGCTCACACTCTTTAGCACTGCAAGAGTCAAGAGTCGTATAATTAATATCTCTAATCAACATATACCCAACGAGACCAGCTTTTATAACCGAACATCTTGTAATAGTTGTATATTCAACGTTGTCAGCAAACAAAAAGCCAACTGCAATAGGATTTATTATCTCTATGTTTGTAAATTTTATATTCTTAGAATGAGAAACAAAGACTGCACCGCAAAATCTATGTATTCCCAAATGAAAAATTTTTAAATTCTCAAGAGATACTCCATTGATAACAGAATCTTGTGTTCCACATATATTTATCCCAAAAGCAACATCTTTGAAAACAAGTTCTGTTTTATCTCCATTACCAATTAAGCTGATGCCAGAGCGAAGTTTTAACTCTCTGTCTATTAAAATACGTCCAGATGGCAAATAAATGTCGCCACCACTTTCAGGGATTTTCTCAAGCTCATTTAATAGGTTTTCGTAATTAAAAGATTCTATCGGAATTTTACACACATATCTGTCAATGCCAATATCATAATTCCTTAAACCACGTATTGTTTTGGTGTTAGAGTCTTTAGTCAGGGAATTAATTGTTATTCTCTCAAATAAACGCCAACTTGTATTATCAGGTTTCCATAAATTTTCGGCAATTTGTTCAAAACAATCTTCAAAATTTGAATCTTTATTGGTTGGCAGCTCTTTAGTCTCTATACTCCCCTTAAGCCTAATAGCTATCCTATTTACTACTTTATACCAGAAACCAATTTTGTGTTCCATATACTATAAATCTCCACGAATAAAAGCTAATTCGCTGACTTCTGCATTTAATCCCATATCATTCAATTTTAGAGTCAACTGCTCATTATAATATGGATCTCCTTTTGAAAGATAATCACGCCATTTTTCAGCAAAATAAGCAGCATCAGACTCTATCCACAATGGGTCTAAAGAGGAATTTTCTTTTAATATAAATTTTGCAAATGGTGTATAGACTGTCCTGCTTACAGAAT
>JADFXA010000059.1 GCA_015233755.1 Desulfamplus sp.
TACCTGTATACACAACATTGGTTTTATACATATACTTATTATCCATAAGTATTATACGCTGCTCTTTTAAAGAATCCTCGAGGTCTTGAATTTCATTGATATATTGTATTTCTTGTATTTGTAATGGGGCGGATATAAGTTGTTGATTTTTGAAAATCCCCATTGATATTGGCTTCGATGGGTCTCTTGTTTCATTGAAATATGTAAATCCGGTTACGCCTTCTACGGCATCAAGAGGATTATTTATTGCGGCTATATAATCCCTTATCTTTTTTCTATCATCTTGTAATGTATTTTGTTTCCCCGTAATACCCGCATTAATTAGCGCTTTATGTATTACTTTTGCTGCATCATATGAAAATGCAGCTCGTCTATTTGCAGGCTCCCCATATTTTGAATGGTATGATTCCATAAATGCTTGGAGATTTTTGTCTGCCGTATCGAAAATAATACCACTTGCAGCATACATTCCGTTTGTATAATAACCTGGATTATTTTTTTCATTAGGGTATTGATCAAATTTTTTTAGAAATTCTGGAGAATCAATACCTGCTGCAAAAAGAATAGGATTTTTAATTCCACTGTCTCTGAGTAATTTTATAAGTTTAAACCCTTCTGGAGGATGGAGTGCTAAAAAAATAACTCCGGCATTTTCAGAATTATTTTGTAATTCATCAACAATCTGTTTGAGGCGTGAATCTAAATTCCTGTCTTTTACCTCGTAACGCCATATATGTTTTACATTTCCGCCAACATCTTGATAAGTTTTCTGAAATATAGCAGCAAGGTTAGCTCCATAATCAAGGTCTTCATGAATAATACTTATTGTATTTTTTTGGAAAACTTTGGAAATATAATTTGCTAAAAATCGTCCCTGAAAATCATTATTAAATGTAATTCTAAAATACCACTCATTATTTTTTGTTACCATCACATCTGTTGAAGTAGGAGATACAGCAGGAATTTGGTTTTTCTGATAAATTTGTCCGCCCTTTATAGAACATGAACTACTTTCATGCCCTAATACTGCAACAGCCTTATTATCTTTTACAATTTTAAGAGCCTCTTTTTCTGCTTTTGCAGCATCATCTTCATCATCATACATATCTAAAACAACTTTTTTCCCATTAATTCCACCAGCCTCATTAACAGCATCAAAGTAAAGTCGAGTTCCTTTAATAACTGATTTTCCGTTAGATGAGTTTGGACCTGATATAGGGCAGACTACAGCAATATGAATGTCGTCTGAATTGTCAGTAGAAAAGAGAGATAAGATTTTATCAGTAGATATAAATAGAGGTATAATAAACAAGATAAATATTAGTACGAATAGAGATTTTAATACTATTTTCTTATCTGTGGTCATACTATATGCCAAATTGTTAAGATAAATTTAGAAAGTAATTTAATAAACACTAAAAATATAAATTATGCCAATACTAATTTAATAAACAACCATCTTATATTAAAAAATCAATTATTACTAATTACTGAATTAAGAATAGAGTCAATTTTTGAACCGTAATCAAATGAGCTATCATGGAGAAATTTAAGTTCAGGCATATATCTAAGACCAAGCTTAGGGGCAATATGTTTTTTTATATACCCCCGAGAACTTTCAAAACCCGCCATAGCATCTTTAACCTTATCTTTGTCACCAAAAAGTGTAAAATATACATACGCAATCTTTAGGTCTGATGTCATCTCCACTCCGCTAATAGTTGCCATAGAGATTCTTGGGTCTTCTATTTTCCTGCTTAGCAACTCAGAAAGAGCGGTGTGAATAGCAGCACCAATTCTTTCCCCTCTTGGATATGGTTTCATAGATAATCTCCCAATTATAATGCAAATTGCACTTTTTTATGGTCAGGTTGTTGACTCTTTTAAATTCTCTATACTGGCTTTACGCTCTTCAACTTCGTAGCACTCAATAATATCGCCTACCTTTATATCATTGAATCTTTCAATCCCAATACCACATTCATAACCTTGTGTAACTTCTTTGGCATCATCTTTAAATCTTCTTAAAGATGAGAGAGTGCTGTCGCATTTTATTACACCATCACGTAAGAGTCTTATTTTTTCCCCTCTTGCAACTTTTCCATCTTGAACAAAACAGCCAGCAATTGTTCCTTTAGTTGGTATTACAAATGTGTCTCTAACTTCTGCTCTACCAATAATAATTTCATGGAATGTTGAAGGCATAAGACCTGTAAGAGCAGTCTTTATATCGTTGATAACGTTATAAATTATATCATAGAAACGCATATCAACATTCTCTTCCTTTGCCATTTCACGAACCTTAGGTGTAGGACGAACATTAAATCCAATAATAATAGCATCTGATACTGCTGCAAGCGATACATCAGATTCATTGATAGCACCAGTTCCAGAGTGAACGATCTTAACATCTACTTCCTCTTGAGAAAGTTTCATCAATGACTCATTTATAGCTTCAAGAGAACCGTGAACATCTGCTTTTATAATAAGCTTAAGCTGTTTTGCTTGATCTGAACCCATGTTGGCAAAAAGTTTTTCAAGATTTGCACGGCTCTTTTTTGCAAGCTCTTTTGCCCGCTCTTTTTGCATTCTGCTTTCACTGATATTCTTTGCATCTTTCTCTGATGCAAGGGTGATAAATTCATCACCAGCTTCAGGAACTCCACTTAAACCTACAATCTCAACCGGAGTACTTGGACCTGCTGATTCAATGTTATTACCCATATCGTCTGTCATAATACGTATCTTGCCCGAATGAAGACCGCATACAACCGGTTGACCAGTTTTCAAAGTTCCTTGTTGAACAAGAACTGTTGCAACAGGCCCTCTTCCAGCATCAAGGCGAGCTTCTACAACATGACCTTTTGCCAATCTGTCTGGATTAGCTTTAAGCTCTAAAACTTCTGCCTGAAGAAGGATTAGATCAAGAAGCTCATCAATCCCTTGTTTTTTCTTTGCTGATACTTTTGCAAATATAACATCTCCACCCCACTCTTCAGATAAAAGCCCATGATCAGCAAGTTCTCTCATAACTTTCTCTGGATCAGCATTTGGCTTATCCATCTTATTAACAGCTACAACAACTGGAACAGCAGCAGCTTTTGAGTGGTTAATCGCTTCAACGGTTTGAGGCATAACGCCATCGTCAGCAGCAACAACCAATACAACAATATCAGTTACTTTTGCACCTCTTGATCTCATAGAAGTAAACGCAGCATGTCCTGGCGTGTCAAGAAACGTAACAATACCTCCTTTGGGAGTTTGAACGCTATATGCACCAATATGTTGTGTAATACCACCAGCTTCTCCTGTGGTTATTTTCGATTTTCTTATAACATCAAGAAGTGATGTTTTTCCGTGATCAACATGACCCATGATAGTAACAACAGGCGGTCTTGGGATAAGATTTTCTGGAGCATCTTCTTCATTAGCATGTGAAAGCATATCTTCAGCAACAGCAGCTCTCTCAACCTCATAATCGAATTCTGCTGCAACTAATGCAGCTGTATCAAAGTCTATAGTCTGATTTACTGTTACCATAACTCCCATGCCCATTAGCTTTTGAATCATCTCATTTGCCTTGATGCTCATTCTCTTGGCAAGCTCTGAAAGCTCTATAGTATCATCTATCTTTATTCTACGCTTGATAGCCTTAGGAACGGTAATTTGAGTTTTTTGTTGGACTTTTGGACGCTGCTTGTTTTTGGAATCTTTTTTACGGAGTTTTTTAGCTGCAAACTCTTGTTCATATAAATCTTTTCCTTCAACAACAGATTTGCGTTTTTTTTGTCCTAATTTTAAGCTATCGCTTAAATCTTCTTCATCAGCCCATTTCTTCTTTTTAACCTTATCCTTATCTTTCTTTCTTTTTGATTTAATATCATCTTTGTCTAATGGTTCAATTGGGATAAAAGGAATATCAATAGCAACATCTTTTTTAATACTACGTGGTTTTGCAAATGAAGTTTCTATTTTATTTCCAAACTTGCCAGAAGGGCTATGTGTCGATTTTTCTTTGTCAAAAGGTAAACGTTGTTCCCTATTATTAGTTACTACTCTATCTTTTTCAGAAGTTGTCCGCTCTCTATCAAAAGAGGTTGTTCCTTTAGGACGAAATGTCCTTTCTGAAACTTTATGTTCGCCTCTATTATCACGAGTCAAAGAGCTTTTATCTCTATCAGAAGGTATGCGTTCTCTGTCAGATATTGTTGGTCTATCTTTTTCATTGAAGGTTCTATTTTTATCATAACCCGCTCTTTCTCTCTGTGGCACACCTTTGTCTTTTTCAGATGATACAACTCTAACCACAGATGTTTTATCCGCATAATCACGTTTTTTTATAGAGGGCACTACTGGAACTTGAACCGGAGGCGGAGGAGGAGGAACAGGAGGTGTAGGAATAGCCAGTTTAATAATCTTTGCGGGCTCTGATTTTTTCTGTTTTTTCTTCTTCTTCTTCTTTCTATCACTACCATAAGATAGATCATTATTCTCTTGATCTAAGCTATCTTGATCTAAATCAGAGTTTTCTTCAATTGTAGTTTTATCATCATCATTTTCTTGATGCTCTTGTTGATCTGTACTATCTATTTTATCTAATTCTCCATGAATGTTTTGATTTGTATGCTCTTCATATTTGTCTTTTGTCTCTTTTTCTAAATATGTAGTTGATATATCAACATTTTTAGAGTGCAAATCATCTACTGTTATTTTAGCTTCTGAGTCTGACACTTGATTTTTATTTTCTAAAGATAGTTCATCATTTTTCGTGACAATAGCCTCTTTAGTAGTATCATTTTGTGATGAAGCAGAGTCTGAAACATAGATATCTGATATATGATCGTCAGAATTTTTCTCTGACATATAACTATCTATTTTAGAAGCGTTATCGTTAGCTTCTATCGATTCAATCTCTTCAATCAAATTGTTTTTATGCTGCTCATTAAATGAACTATCTTGTTTTGTTGATGAACCATTAGATTCGTTTCTGCCATCTGTATCTATAGACACATATTCTTTATGAGATTTTTTTGTATTACTATTTTTCTCTGAATAAACTATTTTTTGTTTTACAAAACTATCTTGAGTATTATCTTCAACTCTTTCAGAAGATTTGGCTTCAATATCTATTTGCGCTTGTTCAGCTCCTCTATGAGGTAACTTAAGATTTCTTTCAGATAAAGCATCACTATGCCGTGTTTCAGGATGTGCTGACGGGATCTCATTTCTATTTGTTTTACGGCGGCGAATCACAGATGTACCTGGTTTTGAACTATTATCTTTCTGTTTATTTCCAAAAATATTAAGCCTTATATATTCGACCGTCTCATCTTCCAAAGAACTCATATGGCTTTTAACTTCTATATTCATAGCCTTAAGCTTTGTTAAAATAGCCTTGTTTGTCAGATTCAGCTCTTTGGCTAATTCATGCACTCTGATTTTCGCCATATGTTCCCCCACAATATTCTTCCCTTATTATTTTAATTTCTTAAATGTTGCAATTTACATAACTACTTAAATTTCAGATGAATTTTCTACATTTTTTTCACTATTAATATCTTTAGTATTGTCAAACTCATCAAAGTTGTTATTCCGGTCGTTATTTTTGTTATAATCATCTTTACTCATAACATCAAGATGCCATCCCGTCAACTTACAAGCAAGACGGATATTTTGACCATTTTTTCCAATGGCAATTGATAGAAATTCGTCAGGAACAATTATCTCCATAGTCCTATTGTCTTCATCAATAACAACTTTTTCGATCTCAGCAGGAGCAAGTGCGTTACATACAAATTTTGCAATATCTGGATTCCACTGAATAATATCAATTTTTTCACCTCTAAGCTCTTGGACAATACTTTGAACCCTATTCCCCTTCATGCCAACACATGCCCCAATAGGATCGACATCTGAGTCAGATGAGGTTACTGCGACCTTAGAACGAACTCCTGGTTCTCTTGCTGCTCCTTTAATGGTTACAATAGACTCAGCAACTTCGGGTACCTCAGAAGAAAATAGTTTAACAAGAAATTCAGGATGAGTTCTTGAAAGGACGATTTGAGAACCTCTTGACTCTTCAAGGACATCAAGCACATAAGCGCGTATACGATCTCCTCGTTTGTAGTTCTCCCTTGGCATCTGCTCTTTTAGAGGAAGCACCGCCTCTGCCTGTCCAAGGTTTACAACTATATTTCCTCTATCTATACGCTGAACAATGCCATTTATAATTTCACCTTTTTTATTTATGAAATTTTCATAAACAGCGTTTTTCTCAGCCTCTTTCATCTTCTGAATAATAACTTGTTTAGCAGATTGAGCCGCAATTCTTCCAAACAGTGCGGTATCAACTTTAATACCAAGACTATCACCTTCTTCACATTCAGGATCGTATTTTAAACCATCTTCAATAGTTAATTCAACTTCTGGGTCTTGGACATCAGTTACCACCTCTTTAAATTGAAATACCTCAACTTCACCGCTTTTTTCGTCATAATGAACTTCAATATCAGCTCTTGAACCAAGTTTTTTTCTGGCTGCTGATTCAATTGCCTCTTTTATTGTAGATATTAAGACCTCTTTATTAATACCTTTTTCACGGCTAACTTGTTCCATAACTCTTTTAATATCTGTAATAAGCATTTCTATTCCCCGTGGGTGGCTGAGAGTTTGGCTTTACTAATCTTGTCATACTCAATTTTAACTATTTGTTGGTCTATATTTAAGATAATATTTCTATCATCAATGCCTTCAATCAACCCTTTGAACTTTTTTCTACCATTAATAGATTCGGCAATCTCCAAATTTACTTTTTTACCTTTAAAACGTTCAAAATCTGATATTTTTGTTAAAGGTCGATTTGGACCTGGTGAGGATATTTCAAGATTATATTGTCCTATATCTTCAAGATTAACATCTAAAATATCTCCAAGTTGCCTGTTCATACTTACACAATCATCAATTGTAACACCACCCTGCTTATCAATATAAATCCTAATAGTAGTTTTGCCTCTGTCAGATAGCCTTTCCGCATGTACAAATTCAATCTGTGCAATTTCACACAATGGCTCTACAATTTTTCTAACAGTCTCTCCAAAAGAGCAGGTCTCATTTTTCCCTTTGAACATTAATCCTCCAGCACAATAGAGAATACTTTCCCCAATAAACAGAAAAACGGGCAAATGCCCGCTCCCTTATGCACAACAAGACAAGATAATTAATCTTGAACAAGATACAAATCGTTTCTCAACTACCGTTTTAAGGTCAATGGAGCGGGCAACGAGGTTCGAACTCGCGACACCAAGCTTGGGAAGCTTGTACTCTACCAACTGAGCTATGCCCGCGTTTAAACTATCTGTATAAGAGTATCTTAAAAAAAAAATATTGTCAACAACTCTTTAGCAGGCTGAATTTACTCCATTATTAAAAAATAATAGCAATTTATCTTAAAAAAAATGTTTTATATTAAGGTAACGTTGCTCCATATGTTTCCATGATACATTTTGAGACATTAGCATGTATTCCACTAATCATCTTCTCAGTTAGCGTTTTTTCCCATGAACGATAGACAATCCTCATTGATATAGATTTTTTACCTTCAGATAGAGGCTTACCTTCATAAAGATCAAACATAAAAATATCTTCTAAAATAGGTAAACTCTCTTTTAGAGCAATGATATCAGATAAAATAGCACCAACCTCGATATTTGAGTCTAAAATCAGAGTCATATCACGCGACAAAGATGGAAATTTAGGAAGAGGAAGTGCTTTTCCCATAGAATTTGGAGGCTCTATAACAGTTAAAAGGGTCTCCATATCCATTTCAAAGACAAAAGCATCTTGCTTAAGCCCAAAATTTCTAAGCACTTGATTACTTATCTTACCTAAAGAACCGACAAGTTTAATATCTGAATTACCAGACCACTTTACCATTGCCCCTTGACCTTTCTGATAATATGGACAAAGTAAGGAGGATGCCTTCTCAAAAATGGTCTTATCAGCGTCTAATCCAAGAGAAGAGCATAATCCTTGAATCACACCTTTTATATCAAAGAAATCACAATCAGAAGGCTTTACGATCCATGATATTGGCTCTCTCAATCCCGTCCAGATCCCAGCTATCATCTCTTTTTCTATGGGCTGTTCTCCTTTACGTGTTGCTATAAAGACCTTACCAACCTCAAATAACCTTAAAGAGTCGATCTGTTGAGAATTATTGCGTCTCATGTTTTCAAGAAGTCCGGGAATCAAAGATGTCCTAAGCACAGAAAGCTCTTCTGAGATTGGATTTAAAATATCTTCGACCAAACGCCGCTCGTCAGAAGCATCAAGAGATAAATGATCACAAGCTGAAGCTGATGTAAAGCTGTAATTGACAACTTCACTAAAACCAAAACCGTTCATAGTATCTTTAATCTTATCTCTTATAGTGATTCTTGTCGACGGAGCGTTTCCTTTAGATAGAATTTTTGGAAAACTTGTCTGAATGTTGTTATATCCCCAAAGTCTTGCAACCTCTTCAGAAATATCCTCAGCTCTTGTTACATCCACCCTAAAAGATGGAACTGTAACCAACATCATTTTATTAACCGAATAATTAGCCTGATTAGGCAAAAGTTGTGTTGTTTTCTCGGGTGCTAATGATTCAATAGAATTATAAGTAGTTCCTTTAAACCCTACAGATTCAATATGTTTTCTAATTTCTTCATAACTAAGACTTGTCCCAAGTCTTGAGTTCAATGAATCTGTATTAACAACTATTTCGGTAGGCTTATATTTAATTGGATTTTCATCTATAATACCATTGACAATCTTTCCACCAGAAACTTGAGCCATCAAATATATTGCACGCTTAAGAACATCTTTAGTTGCAGCGGGATCAACACCTCTTTCAAATCTGTGAGAGGCATCGGTATTTATTCCAGACTGCTTTGCTGTGCGCCTTATAGAAACAGCATTAAAACAGGCACTTTCAACAAAAACTTTAGTTGTGGTATTTAGAATTTCAGAATTTTCTCCACCCATCACACCAGCAATACCAACAGGACGTTCACCATCGCATATCATTAGCATATCAGGATCGAGTGTATGGGCTTTGCTGTCCAACGTTTTAAATTCAATTGAACTACCAGCACGCTTAATTTCAATTGTGCCTTTTGCGATATTTTCGTAATCAAAAGCATGGAGTGGTTGCCCTGTCTCCATCATCACAAAATTTGTAATATCTACAATGTTGTTTATTGGAGTCAATCCAACTGATAAGAGCCTATCTTGAAGCCAAAATGGAGATGGCCCAACCGTTACATCAATTAGCATTCCAGCAGTATATCTTGGACATAAATCTGGATCAAAAATCTTAACTTTTGCAAAGTCATTAATTGACGAGCTATCAGTTGAATGAGTATGGCAAGTTTCAAAATCATGACTTGAACCTGATTCTTCTTTCTCACAATCTATATCATCAAAAGGAAGATTTAGTTTTTTGACAGGCTCGCTAAATGCTGCAACTTCCCTTGCAATACCAATAACGCTTAGGCAGTCAGCTCTATTAGGAGTTAAGTCAACCTCAAAAAGGTAATCATCGAGATTAAGAGCTTTGGCAATAGGAGTTCCTAAAATTAAATTCGAATCAAGCTCCATGATGCCGCAGGCTTTACCTGCAATAGCAAAAGCTTTATCCAATTCAGGGTTAAGACGAAGTTCAGAAAAACTGCAAAGCATTCCTTCTGAAATCTCACCACGCAGTTTGCTCTTTTTAATCTCAATATCACCTGGAAGA
Organism: Desulfamplus sp.; assembly: GCA_015233755.1. Classification (GTDB taxonomy): domain Bacteria; phylum Desulfobacterota; class Desulfobacteria; order Desulfobacterales; family Desulfobacteraceae; genus Desulfamplus. The sequence goes on from JADFXA010000059.1 coordinate 9,779, forward strand.
ATCGCACCTATTAAAGCACAAGGAACAACAAGTCCTTGTCGGACATTTGGAGCACCACAAACAATATTT